>JAITVS010000265.1 GCA_031285685.1 Tannerella sp. | reverse complement strand
ATTCGACACACACTTGTGAATCGCAATTTTTTGTGTACGTTTGTGGAGGTAATATAACAATGTGGGTCGCCCTTGCTTTCGTTTCCGCTTTCCTTCTCGGATGTTATGATGTAAACAAGAAGGTTTCGCTTTCCGACAACGCGGTTATTCCGGTGTTGTTTCTGAATACTTTTGTCAGCAGCCTGATTCTTCTGCCCTTTATCCTTTTGTCTTATTTCACTCCGGTATTAGACGGGAGTATGTTTTATCTTTCCCGCGTGTCGGCGGCGGTGCATCTGGCTGTATTTATAAAGGCGGTGATCGTACTATCCTCATGGTTGTTCGGTTATTTCGGGATAAAGCATCTTCCGCTGACTATTACCGGGCCGATCAAGGCGACACAGCCGGTGCTCACTCTGATGGGCGCCCTGCTGATCTTTGGCGAACGCTTAAACCTGTACCAATGGATCGGGGTGATATGCGCAGTAGCTTCCTTTTATCTTCTTTCTACTGCCGGAAAGAAGGAGGGGATACGTTTTACAAATAATAAATGGATATTTTTCACCGTCATGTCAGTCGTAACCGGAGCGTTGAGCGGACTTTACGACAAGCATCTGATGAAGACAATGGATGTGATGACGGTTCAGGTGTGGTTCAATGTGTATCAATTCCTAATGATGACTGCTATCTTGTTGTTGCTTTGGTATCCCGGGCGGAAAAAGTCTACCCCCTTTGTGTGGCATCGTAATATTATCTTTATTTCGGTCTTCCTGTTGCTGGCCGACTGTATATACTTCTATGCGTTGAGTTTCCCTGACTCCATGATCTCTATTGTTTCCATGATCCGGCGCAGTAATGTGATCATCACCTTTGCCGCGGGCGCATTGTTCTTCCGCGAAAAGAACCTGAAAAGCAAAGCTCTCGATCTTGTTTTGGTGTTCTTGGGGATGATATTCATTTATTGGGGAACACGGTAAGATATTAACCTGTATTATTTGCTTCTTCTGTGGAATGCAGACTTCAAAACAGTTGCTATTTCTTCTGTGCAAATATCCAGATTATATTCCTTCTCTGCTAATTTGCGGGCATTTTTACCCATTTCAGCGCCCCTTTCAGGGTGAGATTGCAAATAATCGATCGCCTTAATCCATGCTTCTTCATTTCCGTAAGAGACTTTTATACCTGTTTCTTCCCTCTCGGCATCAATTGGAAATGCAGGATTATCCGTTGTGATAACAGGTAATCCCAAGCCCATAGCCTCAACCAAAGAGGTAAGCCCTACGGTATAGGGAAAGTCCAGACAGGATATCGCAATCACATAAGCATTATTTGCTATCCGCGCCATATCATAATGGCTCGCATCTACAAAAGAAAGGTGAACATTCGGTTTCATGGTTTTCAACTCTTCCTTTAACACCTCTCCATAGTCAATATGTACGCCATGAACGGTTGTATAAATATCACCGGGCATACCTGTCTTATTCAAGGCATGAATGAGAGTTATAAAATCTCTTTTTTCCCTTCCTGTCGATATCAATTTACCCTCCGGAATCCTTTCCTTAATCAACTTATCATAAAAATCCAAATCAGGCCCCCAATGTATCACAAAAGCATCTTCTTTCCTAACCTTTCCGGTCTTTAAGGATTGTTCCAACAGCGGTTTACTAAAGAAAAAAAGTTTATCTATTCCTTTATAAAACAAGCCGGATAAAGCTTTGATGAAAACATTTTCAGGTATGGATACGGCTGTATGATGCCAAACGAATATCGGTTTTTTGTAGAGTCCCAACGCTCTCAGTAAAATAATTAATTCTAATCCTACATGGGTTACTGCGTAAATTGCCTCGAATGACTCTTTACTGAAAAGTATCGACATTAGGTTATAACACATTAATCGAAATCGTCCTTTATAAGGATTGAACGGTATAGAATGGTAAACAGGGATCAGTCCATATTTTTCCAAATGAGTTAACCCATACAGCAAGTGACCCGGAAAAAAACCTTTCTTCCATTCTTCATAGAATTTTCGAATGGGAACCATGTGATAGAAATATATTTTTGTCATCCCTCCCTGTTCATTTAATTTTAGAAGCTGTCAGGCTACATGATAAGTGAAATGGCTTGTAGTTCGTCAGCCATTTTGCTAAATGCCTGTTTTACTTTTATAAATTGTTTTTGCGACATGCTTTTAGATCCGGCAGCGTAATGCCGAAAGTTAGACGGGCTTATCCCTGCATACTTCGCCACTTTGCTTACATTCAAGAAATCAAAGTGATTAAAAAAACTTGGAAAATCAAATACCCATAACACTTCGAGCTCCGGAAATGTTTTGTCGGGATATTCCTGTTTCATTTCATCATAAAACGTAAGACAGTCTTTTTTTGCTTCTTCTACTGTTGTCCCGCTTCCACCCAAATCAAAATATTCAAACGGATAATCGCATGTGCAGACATATCCTTCATTTCCGTTTTTTGTAACTGCAATTGTTACTTTTAATGTTTTCATATTTTATTTCATATCCATATCCGATTCATTTCATTTCCTCCCTGAAGTATGCAATCGTTCTCTTTAATCCCTCGTCGAGGCCGACGGTTGGTTCCCAGCCGTTCAGTTTCTCCCGGGCAAGCGAGATGTCGGGCTGTCGCTGCTTTGGGTCGTCGGCCGGAAGGGGCAGGTAGGTTATCTTCGACGGTGATCCGGTCAGCTCGATCACCTTTTCGGCCATCTCCAGCATGGAGAATTCAACCGGGTTGCCGATGTTCACAGGGCC
>JAITVS010000074.1 GCA_031285685.1 Tannerella sp. | reverse complement strand
ATAGCATATGCTTTGTTTGTGTTGTTTCCATCGTAGCAAAGTCTTCTGAAAATGCCAGGATGCAAACATACAACAGGATCAATCCATCCATGATGCCAAGCTGAAACCTCTTCTTTTGTTTAATGGCCATGATAATGGCTGTTATGGCAATCAGACTTGTTGAAAGATAAAACCAGAAATACTTTCCGGAAACAAAGCCATTGGCAAGACGATTATCAATGATAAGAACCGTCATGAAAACAACTAAAAAAGAGATACGAACGAACCATCTTGTCAAGTTGGAGAGCGCGTGATTGAACATATAAAATATTAAATTGTCATTTTTAGTTATTCATCTCTTTTAAAGTAAAACATTTAAAACTAAGTGTATTTTCATCAAAAGAAGGATTAAGGATATGTGAATCACTGATGTAAAGCCCATTTTTATGGACAAATGCGATTGTTGGGTCATAAGTGTATTTTGGGAATAAAGTTTCTCCTATGATATTGAAGTCTTTGTCTAATACAATGACGGAAAATTTAACAAGACCATTTCTGTAGATATCAAAATAATTGTATCCGGTATTGTTAGAAACCTCTGAACCTATAATGGCAAATCTATAATACACATTTCTATATTTGTCGTACAGCAAATTGTAATAATATGATGTCTCTAATAATTCTTTGTAGTCTCTTTCTCTGTCATTGGAAAGTTTGACAAATTTCAAATCGTTAACATATTTACTTTTCGCAGATATTTTCTTTACTTCATTCGTGTATAAGTCTGTAACATAAATGCTTTCATCCATAAAGAAAGAAAACACAAAAGACTCCCCATTGAATTCGCGACTAAAACGGAGTCCTGTCGCTACTTGTGGTAGTTGTTGATCGGAAATAATAGTAGGAAATCTAAAAGGATGTTCATTGATGATTTGTGATGTGGTATCAATAAATGCGCTAACTGGCGTTTCGGAAGCTTTAAATACTCCATACGGCAGTTGTGTTATATGTATGTGTCCGTTGTGTATGACAATGGGTATATATATGAATGAAGATGAGGTGAAGTTCGGGACAATGTTATACCCGGTATTTGTTTCCCTATATTCAATGAATTGTTTTTTTACTCCGGATGTATCAACCTTAGTTATCCCAAGATAATAGGATGTTATATAAATGTTATTAAAGTCTTCTATGTAAAAGCCGGACATCATTCCGACTCCATTAGGGCCTTCAGCTTCCAACTTTGTCTCAAAAAGATATTCTCCGGTTAATAAATCGTAGAATAATATTGAGTTGTTTAGGCACGATAATGTAAGGTATTCCTTACCATTTTTATCTATATATGGAAATAGAGAGGGGAAGTTGAACTTGATATTATCGTTTATCGCAAATTTGATGTCTTGGCCTGCTTCAACTGCAAGTTCATATTTGTAGTTGACAGTTTGATTATCCGTATTTTTTCTTTTGCAAGAGAAACATGTCAAAAGTAATATGGATAAAAATATTGTTTTTTTTATTATTGCCATAGCTTCGTTGTGAAATTAGTAATTATTTTTGAAATAGTTAAACTGGCCAGTAAAAACCGGCCAGTCTGATTAAACCCAACAAGGACAATAATATCCAGCCCAAAATGGTGCACATGTAAATCTGCCGGATGTTTCCTGAAAGCATGTGACACGCCCTGATTCTTGAGCCAAAGCTTCAATATTATCTAATGAAACATCAGATAGTCCATCTTCCTGTGAGTTAACATTCACGTTAAAAGCAGTCAATGCTGCGATAGCTAAAACGGCTATTGAACCGAAAAAAAATTTCTTATTCATTTTGTTGTAATTTTAAAAATTGATAATAAAATCCATTCTTTGTTGTATGTATCATTTCAACAACACAAACCTCTTGGGCTTCAAATTTTTATTTGTACTTTTACCGTCACCTCCTTTCCTTTTGGGGAGGGAAGCCGGGGCGGAAGAGTTAACTGTTTTCGAAAGCTAAAAATACTCTCCGCCCTTTTTCCCTGATTTATACTATGTTTCCCTTTCGTTGATCATTTTTTTATACAATGTCCAAATGCCCGGATTCAAAGACGGATTACCAACCATTAACACCTTGTTGTCTTTGTCAAGCAGGAAGCATTGATATTCGGATTTTGATGGGAAGTTATTTAATTTACCTATTTCATTCGTTTTATCTACAAATACGGGATGGCTGAATCCGTTTTGTTTGAAAAGAAATTGCAGCTCTTTTTCGTCCTTCTTTTTGGGTTGGAAGAAGAATACAAATTCGGGTTTTCCTGTAAATACAGAATCTGCTTCCTTGATGAGTTTTTTCCATGCGGCTAATCGCAGCCGACAACTTGTGCAGCCTAAGGAATCTACATAGAGCATAATTTTGTAGTTGTCGTTATGCAAATCTATGCCGGTGGTGTCTTTGCCCATTGAAGTGCAGGCTATTCCTTGCGGGAATTGAATCTCTTTTCCCGTCCATTCGATCACAATTTTGGTGGCGTCTTCTTTTTGACTATTTTTTCCGCAGGAGGAAAGACAAAAAGTAATTGCTGCTATAATAATTATAACGTTTCGATTACATGACATGGCTATTATTAGTGAAATTAATAAGTTCTTTTAGAGTGATTAATTTGAAATAGAATCAGACTGACCAGTAAAAACCGGCCAGTCTGATTAAAGCTAACAAATAATATAGATTCTCCATTCCTAAATTATATTCATGGCCGTACATCATTCGCAGAAGTAGCATATAATCCGATCAGGCCGCCGGTAAAACCTCCTGCTACATCCGTAGACAGGATATCACCGGAAACCGTTCCGCCCAGATTTTTAAAATCACCACCTTCCGGTGCATAATTAAAACGATATGCATCTTCCTGTGCCGAAACCTGCAGTCTGACAGGTTTGCTTACGTCTATTTTTCCGGAAGCGATTACTTTTGATAAAACCTGCGCGTTCGGACCTCTGCCTTGTCGCTCGGTACGCTCAAGTAGGATATAGAAATCTTTATCTTTCTTTGTTATTCCGAATACATAATTAAACGACTCGCTCTGATAACAAACCATACCGGCCAGATCTTTTTCCGATTTCGGCTTATAGGCAAGCGTCACTGTCACGTCAAAAATTTTATGCTGCTGACGGTGGAATAGAGCGGAGACCGGTTTTACTTCTTTAATATTTACTGCGAAAGGATTAATTTTCACTCCTCCGTTTTTGACTGTGGATATGAAATCTTCACGGGGTCCACGCATTCCAATCCATCTGTAATCTAATTTTTCAGTCGTGAAGTTATCTTCAAATGTAAAATTCCCATTGGGGAAAAATCCGTTTGTTCCGGTCTGATTTGTAACGCCTTTTGGCATTTTCAGTTTGGGTTGCATCGGTATCAGTCCGTTTTCAAATACCGGAAATTCGCCGCTCCAGTCAACCGGCAGGATAAAAGTTTCGCGGCCGGTATTTACCCGGTGTTCTTCATTGGGGCGAACAGCTAAAAAAACACCATAATACTTTCCGCCGGAACCTTCCACGATATCCGCATGTCCGG
Organism: Tannerella sp.; assembly: GCA_031285685.1. GTDB lineage: Bacteria > Bacteroidota > Bacteroidia > Bacteroidales > Tannerellaceae > Tannerella. The sequence goes on along the minus strand of JAITVS010000074.1, from coordinate 9,280 downwards.
CCCAGTCCACCTTATTAGTTCTTTCTTTCGGAAAATAACGTTGCGTCAGAATCGGGTTATTGTTTGCCGGAACATAAGGGCCTTTCGGATGATCGCTCGTAAAAATCACTTCGCTATGCCAATCTCCCGTACCGCCTTCGGCGCACATCAGGTAATAGCGTCCGCTTTTTTTATAAATATGAGGAGCTTCTATCCAGATTGGCTCTTGTGTAATATCCACGCCTCCATCCACAATAATCTGATCCGTTCCGGCTATTACCTGATCCTTTTCCAGATCATATTCCCATACTTTAATCACACGGTGACCGTTATATAATTCTTTCCCCTTGTCCGGCGCATCATTATGTACGACATATGCATTTCCGTCTTCATCAAAAAACAACGACGGATCTATCCCGTCAAATTGTAGTTTGACCGGATCACTCCACCCCTGAGACGGATCTTTCGTCTTCACGACAATATTTCCAAAGCCACCGGCAAACTGCGTCGTAATCATATAGAACGTATCATTGTGCTTATTGTAGCGAATAACCGGCGCGTAAATTCCCATACTGATTCCCGCATCCTGCACATTCAATTGCGATTTCCGGTCAAGCACATGTCCGAGCTGCGTCCAGTTCACCAAGTCTTTGGAATGAAAAACCGGCACACCGGGAAACATGGAAAACGAAGAGCAAACTAAATAATAGTCATCTCCTTTCCGGCAAATCGACGGATCGGGGTAACATCCCTGCAAAATCGGCGAATAAAACTCGTCCGCCTGCAACGGATTTTCGTTGTAAACCTGATCATCTCCCTTGTAAGAGAATTGAGTAAAAAGCGGCGCGTCTTTCGACGCCTTTACCTGCGCATCCATTTTTGTTATGGAAGAAAACATCAGCATAAAAGCCAACAATACTGTCATCGAACACATTGACGGCAAAATTAATTTCATTTGTTTCATAAGTTCTATTCTATTTTTTAATCAAAACGAATCCAGTCTACTTCCACACCATGAGCGCTTTTAAGAACAACGACAAGATGTTGAATGCCTCCGGGACTTTTTTGAACAGGAACATTTACTACAGTCCAGTCTTTACACTCCGGAATTTTCACCTCCGAAACAACCGTTCCGTTCAAACCTCCGGTCCTGACTTCCAGTGTTCCGCCTTTCTCCGACAACACACGCACTTTGACCGCCTTCGCTTTTTGCTTACCGAAATCGACCGTATTGTACTGTACCCATGCACCGTTTGCAGAAAGAACGGTTTTCCAACCTTCAAACTTATCGTCCTTATTCAGAAAATCAATTGCGGCTCCGTTTTTACTCAATTGGCTGTAGCGGTCTAACTGTATTTCCCTCTTTGCGTTCGTCACACCGACGCCGCGCAATGTCGGAATGACCTTTTGAATGGTACCGTCCGGATTAAAAAAAAGAGAGTCAATCCGCGCAGACCTGTTCTTATCAAACTCCGGAGAATAATCATTGTGATGATAAAACAAATACCACTGATCTTTATATTCGACAATCGAATGATGATTTGTCCAGCATTCCGAAAGCCATTGATCCATGATAAGCCCCTTAAATTCGAACGGTCCCAGCGGATGTTCGCCCATGGCATAAGCCAGCGTTTCCGTTTTTTCCTGAACCCATGGAAATGTAAGATAATACTTGCCGTTCCGCTCAAAGAAAAACGGACCTTCTTTGAAACCTTCCGGCAGGTTTCCGATCGGAACAGGTTCCGAATCAAGCTCAATCATATTATTTTTGAGTTTGGCCGCAAACATTCCGCCCCCGCACCAATAAATATAGGCCTGCCCGTCTTTATCGACATATACGCTTGGGTCTATCCCCCGGATACCCCGAATCTGTTCGGCCTGCGGCACAAACGGACCGTAAGGTTTATCCGATATGGCTACACCGATAGCAAACCCGCGCCCTTGCGTCGTATCCGCGGGAGTGGACGGAAAATAAAAATAATATTTCCCGCCGCGATACACACAATCAGGCGCCCACATGGAATAAGATCCGGGCATCACCCAGGGTACGTTTTCCTGACTTACAATAACCCCATGATCCGTCCAGTCTACCATATTTTCCGACGAGAACACATGATAATCGCCCATACAAAACCATTCTTTCAAGCGTTCTACCGGGCTCGGTATATCGTGAGAAGGATAAACATATATCTTACCGTCAAAAACCCTTGCCGTAGGATCTGCCGTAAACTGATCGTTAATGAACGGATTCTGAGCATTCAACAAGCCTGTGGCCAATACCGCCGCCATCATACATAATCTTACTTTTCTCTTCATGATAGTCTATTCTATCTCTAACATGACAACCGACTTGGACGGCAATTTGACGGATAAAGCTCCCTTATTCAGTTTCGCTCCGTCAAAATCCCTGACGGATACGGCATTCGGTTTCTCGAATGTATTATGGTCATTCACACTTGCGGACGCCAGGATCTTTCCGGTTACTTTTTTTGCCGAAATACCATTCAATACGCCTTCTATTTCCTGCTCCTTTTCAGGATCGATATTTACCAGCGTTATATGCACTTTCCCGTTTGCATCACGTGATGCCGATGCATTGATGATATCCATACCGCTGTTTCGTCCCGCACGCGGACCACGGTTTTCCTGCCCTGGCATTTCGTACTTCTTAGTCTCCAGATATACCGGAAGCATTGTTGCATCCTGATGTACTTTATACAAATAATACACCCAATAGGTCGGTGTCAATACCATTTTTTCTTCATTTGTCAGGATAACGGCCTGCAGCACATTGATTGTCTGCGCAATATTCGTCATTTTCACACGATCGCAGTGCTGGTTGAAAACGTTTAGGGTAAGGGCGGCAACAATGGCATCACGCATTGTATTCTGCTGATATAAGAACCCCGGATTTGTTCCTGGTTCCACATTATACCAGGCTCCCCATTCATCCGGTATCAGCGCTATCCGCTTCTGCGGATCGAACTTATCCATTATGGTCGAATGTTTTTGCACTAATTCCTCCATGAAATAAGCTTTCTGAATAGTTGTCAGGTATTCCGCTTCGTCAAAAACGGTAGCAGAACCTTTATCGCCCCATGTTTTCGGCACTGTGTAGTAATGAAGAGACAGTCCGTGCATACGGTTTCCGATTTCTCCCATCAGCGTTTCCGTCCAGTTATAATCGGCCGCATTGGCGCCACCGGCAATTTTATACAATTGATTATCACCGTAATTGCGACAGTAAGTAGCATACCGGAGATACTGGTCGGCATAAAAATCCGCATTCATGTTACCGCCGCATCCCCAATTTTCGTTTCCTACTCCCCAGAATTTTACCTTCCACGGTTTTTCACGTCCGTTTTTTTTGCGAAGATCAGCCATCGGACTCTCCCCATCGAACGTGATATATTCCACCCATTTGGACATTTCTTCCACGCTGCCGCTTCCGACATTACCACATATATACGGCTCACATCCCAGCTGCTCGCAAAGATCCAGGAATTCATGAGTACCGAAGCTATTATCTTCCACAACTCCGCCCCAGTGCGTATTGACCATTTTCGGACGCTCGCTGCGCGGACCAATCCCATCCATCCAGTGATACTCGTCGGCAAAGCATCCGCCGGGCCAGCGAAGATTAGGGATACTGATGTCTTTCAACGCTTTCACCACATCGTTACGGATTCCACGGGTATTCGGGATGGGAGAATCTTCTCCGACCCAGAAACCTCCGTAAATACAATGTCCGAGGTGTTCCGAAAAATGTCCGTAGACATGCTTGCTAATCAGGTGCTGTCCCTGATCCGCATTCACGACAATCCTGTTATTCTGAGCATTTACCCATGTAAAAATACCCATCATACAGGCTACAATTAAAAATCTTTTTGTTCTCATGGCATTTATTTTTGTTAAATTATATTTTCTGAATGCATATTTCCTGATTATTTAAACAACAACGGAGCGAATTCATGGAGGCTGCGCCGCCATGTAAGCCATTCGTGCGCAGTGCCTTTGGATTCGGAATAGATGTGCCTGATGCCTGCATTTTCCAGTTCTTTATGAAAATTATTTACCGTCCGATACATTCTTTCCGGTTCGTCGGTACCAATACTAAGATACATCACTTTTACCTTTTGGTTAAACGCATTAACATCCGCCCAGACACCATCATAAAGTTTCAGAAAATCTTCTCCTTCCTGCATTCTCCCGGCACCGCTGAACCCACCGATATAAGCGAACTGATCCAGGTTAGAGAGCGTAATCTGAAATGTCTGAAATCCGCCCATCGAAAGACCGGCCATCGCCCTGTGATCCCGATCCGGTATCGTACGGAAGTTTTTATCGATCGCAGGTATAATCTCTTTCATAAAAACATCTTCCAGCGTTTTGTTCTGAAACATTCCTCTCATTCCTTGTCCACCCTGAGCATCAGTAGCATCCGGATCAACCGCATAACCGCGATCCATAACAACCAACATGGGTTTCGCTTTACCTTCCGCAATCAGATTGTCTATTATCAGATCTACCTTTCCCTGATTAGGCCAGCCGGTTTCATCTTCACCACCGCCATGTTGCAGGTAAAGAACCGGATACCGCTCCGAAGTATGGGTATCATATCCGGGAGGGGTGTACACAAATGCTCTGCGCCATGACCGGGTCACTTCCGAATAATACCGGAACCGGCGGATCTGGCCATGGGGAACATTTTTTACGGAATAATAATCCACCCCCTTTTCAGGTATGTCAATACCGCTGGCCATGCGTCCCATTCCGTAGAATGTCTGGCTTCCCGGATCGCAGGTTGCCGTTCCGTCAAGTAAAATCGAATAATAATGAAAGCCCTCTACAATAGGCTCGGTTGTCACAGTCCAGAAACCGTCATCATCCCTGTTCATATCATACTTTTTACCCAGGTCGACCTGCACCCGGCGGGAATCCTGCGCCTTGACGCGGAAAAAGACGCGGTTATCCGGCAATATTTCCGGATATTGTATACCGGGAATATTGGTCGAAGCGGGAACACCGTCCTTTGGCCTGCCGTCATCCGGAATAAAACCGTATTTTTCTATAACGGATTGATCAACCGGTTTAAACAATACCTGGGCAAACCGGTAAAGATTTTGTTTCCATACCTTAAAGTCATGATAACCGTCGGGGATTACCTGATAGATATACGGTACCCGGGTTGATTCCAGGTATTCATGGATACGCGTACTGAACGGAATCAATCCGTCTTTATCGCCGCAGGAAACCCATAACAGTTTCAGCTCTTTTTCGGCCCTTTTCAGATCAGGTATCAATTCTTGCGGCGTCTTTGTGTTCGGTGCGGAAGAGAAACCTCCGACCCATGCAAATTTGTCTAAATTTCCTAATCCGAAATTCAATGACTGCCCGCCACCCATTGATAAGCCGGCAAGCGCACGGTTTTCCCGGTTTTTGATAACCGGATAATTCTGTTCGACAAAAGGAATCAGATCATTGAGCAGATCCTTTTCAAAGGTAGCAAACGCTTCTACTTTATCCGGAGCCATAATATTACCTGTTGCGCGGTCATCTTTCATTGCACGCCCGTTAGGCAATACGACAATCATCGGTTGTATTTTCTTATCCGCATATAAATTATCCAGAATAACCTGCGGTTGTCCGTGGGTAAACCATTCTTTTTCATCTCCGCCTATTCCGTGCAACAGATATAGTACCGGATACTTCTTACTTTCGGAGTAACCGGGAGGAGTGTAAATCAACGCTCTCCGGTTGCTCCCCACGGTTTTGGATGCATATTCAATCGTATCTATTTTTCCGTGTGAAATGCCATCACGAGGAACATCAAATCCTTTGGGAGCGCCTTTCAGAACAGCAAGCATTTGTTTCGCATATCGTTTTCCAAACATCCGGTAGCCCTCTGCTGTGAAATGTAAACGATCCGGTAATCCGAAACAACCGGTCGAAGGAATCACATATGCATTGGGTATCGTATTTGGTAAGGTTGCTATAATTTTATTCATGGAAGCACAGGCTCCACCCTGATCCCAATTCATTAATTCACCGGCAAGCAACGGAACATCTTCCGGTTTAAGATTCAGGTCTTTCATCAGATTATCGTAAACAATCTTCACCTTAGCGGGCCAGATCGTATCGCCCGTATTGGATTCTCCCTGGTGCAATAAGATTCCTTTAATGACACCCGATTTCTGCGCCAGTTTTGCCATTTCGACCAGGCGGCCATACGGATTATTATCGTATGCTTTCAGCATATTCAGCATCCAGTCGGGCACCGTTTCAATGTAAGATTGAAAATTCTCTTTGTCGAACAACTCAATTTTGCATCCGCCGATCGACACATTAATCACACCGACACGAATGTTTTGAGGTAAATTTGCAACCATTGTCCGCCCGAAATAATCGACCGGACTTAAACCGGTATGACAACGGCACAAAGGCGGTACGGCAACATACCATTCGCCTTTTTTTCGTCCCGTATCCGGACAATCTAACGTCGACATGACCTGAAAACGAGGATCAATATTCAAAGAATCCTGCGCTTCAGGTTTGGTATGGCCTTCCATATTCGATTGCCCGAAACAAAGATATAGATGGAAATTCGGATCCTGTGCACTGATGTTTGCGCTCAAAAACAGGATTCCTGCCATTATGACCAGTATCAATTTTGTTTTCATTTCAGATGTTTTTCTTCAATTTCCCTGTTTATTTTATCAATAAGTTCGTCACTCAACTCATACTTTGAAATAACAAACATAGCAAGAATCAGCAATACTGCAGGGATCACCGCCACAAGCCACAAAATACCCTGTTCGGCAAAAGCCGATTGCGTCACTGGATTTTTTTCGTCAAAACCGACAAATGCCAGTACAAGCCCCGGTACGACTCCTCCCAATGCCATTCCTGCCTTATAGAATATGCCGGTTAAAGCATTCACAATGCCTGAGATCCGCTTTCCCGTAGTATGTTCCCCATACGAGATTACTTCCGGTACCAATGCCCACATATATCCGGTAGCGACAAGTACACCTGTCGATTTTACAAACTGGGCGACAAACACTAACCAGATCTGAGTTTTCAGTGCGGGAATGACCGAAATAGCATAAAGCACGCCCATCCCGACAATAGCAATTGTCAGGAAGACATAAAACATCTGTTTTTTGCCTATCGCACGTTTTATGGCCGGTACCATCGGCATAAAAATAAATGCAGGAACAGAGCCGAACGCCATAAAATAAGGCAACATATCAGGCGCCTGAACATTATATATCATATAATACGAACCGGCCGAATTTCCAATCGCCATCATGGCAAAAGCCGTGATAAAAAAGAAAGCCAATACACGTAAAGGACCATTATGTAAAAATTCCGTCCACAAATCGGAAACTTTCACATCGACCATATCCTTCTCGTCCATGACCACCCGCTCTTTCGTCTGCGTATAACAGAAAATCAACAGTATCAGACCTACAACCGCATAAATGGTCATGGTGATAAACCAGGCGTTTCCGGATTCCGAAGAGTTTATTTTCCCATCGGGAGAGAGCATTTTTACAATGACAGGAATACCGTAAGCAACCGCCAATCCGCCGAGATTAGCCAAAAACATACGCACAGAAGTAAGTTTAGTTATTTCATCCGTATCACGTGTCAGTGAAGCATTCAAAGCGCCATACGGGACATTTATCAAGGTATAACACATGGATAGACCAACATAGGTAATATAAGCATAAAGCAAAGAACCCGAAAACCCGTTCCAGAAACAAAGAATGGCAAACGCGGTGAGTGGAATACCGCCCAGAATCAGATAAGAACGATATTTTCCCATTTTCGGATTACGTTTATCTACAAGTGCGCCCACAATCGGATCCCAGATTACATCCACAATCCGGACGATAAGAAACATTACCCCCGCCGTAGCGGCACTGATACCGAACACATTGGTGTAAAAAATGAGCAAATACATAGATACGGTCTGATAAATCAGGTTCTGCGCCAAATCTCCCGAACCGAATCCGATGCGTTGTAACGATGTTAGTTTGTAAAAACCTTTCGATTCGATATTTGTTTGTGATGTTGAGTTCATGGTCTATTCTGTTTTATTCCGTTTCCGGCTATTCTATGCAATAACGTGTTATTCGTCTGTTTACGGCTACTCGTCTGTTCCCGGAATCGTTTGTATCGTCCCGTCCGGATTATATTGGAGTTCGCAGACTTTCAGACTTCTGAGCCATGTCCTGCCGCCCGAAAGTACGCTGTCATGGTGAAACAGATACCATTTACCTTTAAATTCAGCGATGGAATGATGCGTGGTCCAGCCGACTACCGGTGTCATGATGACACCCTGAAAAACAAACGGGCCATAAGGATTATCACCTGTCGCATAACATAAAAGATGCGTATCACCTGTTGAGTAGGAAAAATAATACCTGCCGTTATATTTATGCAACCATGATGCTTCGAAGAAACGACGTTCGGTATCGCCTGCGGTTAGCGGCTTGCCTTCTTTATCAAGTATAACCACGTCGCGCGGCTCTTCGGCAAATTCCATCATGTCGTCGCTAAGCTTCGCTATTTTAGGACATAAAGCCAACTCATCTCCCTCCGGTAAAACCGCACACTCCAACGCTTTATTATTTCTGTAACGCTGAAGCTGACCACCCCAGAGACCTCCGAAATACATATAGTATTCACCGTTTTCTTCAAAGATAGCCGGATCCATGCTATAACTGCCTTTGACCGGATTTGCTTCCGGTATAAAAGGTCCTTCCGGCTTGTCGCTGACGGCAACCCCGATACGGAAAATATCATTCTTATCTTTCAATGGAAAATACATGTAATACTTGCCGTCCTTGCAAGCTACATCACAGTCCCAGAGCTGGCGACCGGCCCATGGAATATCTTTCGTATCAAGAACAACGCCATGGTCCGCCACTTCTCCGTCCATTACATCATCCAAAGAAAAAACATGATAATCTTTCATATTAAAATGATCGCCATTGTCATTTTCCGGTATTCCGCTTTCCCAGTCATGAGACGGATAAATATACAATCTTCCGTTAAATACGTGTACGGCAGGATCTGCCATAAAATCGTTTGGTACTAAATATCTTTTTTTCATCGTTTGTTGTTTTTTATTTTATCTCATTTATTTCAAAAAAAATGTTATGCTTTACTTTACGCTCCGCCAAACTACCGTTGAAGCGCGAGACGGAACAAATTGTCAATTCTTTTTCGCATCTTCAATAATCATCTCAACGATGGGTTTCGGATTATGTTGACGGTCGAACAATAGCGG
>JAITVS010000055.1 GCA_031285685.1 Tannerella sp. | reverse complement strand
TTGGTATTTCTATATACCGAATCTGTATCATTCATATACCGGAATGCACTGCCAACTAATCCGATATCTCTGTTCTTTTCCAAAAAATCACATTGCAATTCCAACCTTTTCGGAAGACTGATATCATCGGCATCCATTACACAAATGTATTTGCCACGGGCTAATTGCATCCCACAGTTCCTTGCCGGATAACATCCTTTATTTTCTGCAAAGTCAATGACTCGGATACGTGGATCGGCATAGGAGTGAACGATTATCCCACTGTCGTCCGTTGAACCATCGTTTACAATGATAAATTCAAAATCGGACATGGTTTGATGTAGCATGCTGTCGATTGCCTCTTTTATATAAGCGCCGCAATTGTGCACCGGCATTACAATGGATACATAAGGGATATCTATAGGAATAATGTTATCAGTTGTTTTTAACTTGTTATTCTTCGTAACCATGAACTGTTTTGAATTATCGTTTTATTATTGAGCCTGTCTGAACTAAAAATACAGAACGAAAACATAGAGATATTACATACTAATTACGGCATTTCCGGGAGATCCCAGCCTGTGCGATAATTATGCTTAATCAATTCGGCAGCAAATACGTTGGCGTTAACCGAATCCGACATCTTGGCGTTAAACGAAGGATGGCCTGCTTGGATGTTGAATCCTTCCGAAATCATATGCCTGATTTTTTCATCATTGCCGATATTGGAGAACCGCATGTTGGTATTGTCCCATTCCAATACTTTGTTCAGCGCTTGCAGGCGGACTGCCAACACGCCCATCAGGATCATTTCGTTGAATGATCCGGCTTCCGAGAAGTCGGATTTGGTTTTGGTACGACTTTCCGGATTTTCCTTGCAGGCGTGTACCCAGTCCATTTCGTGGCCGCCTTCCATTGCATGGTCTACGCGGCGTATGATTTTGGGAACGTCAGGCACGCGTCCGGAGAATAACCAGGGTCGGAGTCCGTAACAACCGTAAAGCAACGTGTCTTTCGTGCCATGGAAAATAGTTAAACCGCCGCCTACGCCCATCAATGGACGTCCCTGTGGGAATCCTGCCGGGCGTTCGGGCATAAAACCGCCGTCATACCAGAGGATTTCCACTTCCGGCATGTTTTTCCGGGCCGGGTAAACGAACTTCACAAATTCCGACCGTGGGGCGCTATCTATAAGCAACGGCGAGGAGGCCGCTTCTACCGAAACGGGAGAGCCCAATTGAAGCGCTTTGAAGGCAGGATGCAGGATGTGGCAACCCATATCGCCCAACGTACCGGTTCCGAAATCCCACCAACCACGCCAGTTCCAGGGATGATAGATGGAGTTGTAAGGCCTCATGTCGGCAGGGCCGATAAATAAATCCCAATCCAATGTCGGGGGGATTTTGTGTATTTTGGAAGGCGTTTCCAATCCCTGTGGCCACATCGGGCGGTTGGTCGCCGCTTCCACTTTTTTGACTTCGCCTATTTCGCCGTTCCAAATCCATTCGCAGATCAGATCTACGCTTTCGTCGGAAGCACCCTGATTGCCCATTTGTGTAGCTACCTTGTAGTTGGCTGCCAGTTTGGTCAGTAATCTTGATTCGTAAATGGAGTGGGTCAACGGTTTCTGCACATACACATGTTTACCCAATGTGATAGCGGTGGCGGCAATAACGGCATGGGTATGGTCAGGCGTTGCCACCATAACGGCGTCAATTTCCTTACTCAACTCATCGTACATCCTGCGACAATCCTTGTATTTCTTTGCCCGCGAGAAACAGTCTAAGACCGGTTTGGAATGCTTCCAATCCACATCGCAGAGCGCCACGATATTTTCCGTCTCAAAAACCGCCTGAATATTTGTAATGCCCACACCGCCAAGGCCGACGACGGCAATATTCAGTTTGTCCGATGGGACTGTATGGCCGTGGTTTTTACCCAGAATGGTGTTGGGAGCAACTGTAAACGATGTGGTGTTTGTCATAGTTATGAAATCTTATAATTTTTTCGTAGAGAAATAGCGGTTGCTGTCGGGAAATCATCCGGTACCGGCTGTGTCACGTTTCCGGTTGCAGCCCATTCGGTGCCGCGAAGCAAGGTGACCTGAAATCCGGTGCACTGCATGGCAATGTTGTCTTCAAGCGTTCTTCCGGCATGACCTAAGGTCGTATGAAAAATACGCGCTTTTCCGTAATCAACGGTAAATAGAGCCAATTCATTCCGGCCGGATCCTCCTGTTTCCGGATCGGAAGACGCCCAAAATAACACATCATTCACCATACCCGGCCCGCGCATCCGGTCGTATAATTCATCCTGGGCATGAAGCCATGTGGCAGGTAATCCTTTTGTTACCGGATGATCCGGATTGCCGATATGGAGCACGAACTCATGTTGCGCTCCGTGTGAACCGCCCAATCCGGGAGTCTCTTGATCATACACTAACCGGTCGTCTTTCATATAAATATACGAACCATCGGTTTCGTCCCTGCCTTCCCAACCTCCGAAACCAATGAGTTGGTTGTATGCATTCCAGTGTCGGAAGGCATTATTCGCTGCATGGTAAATGACAACGCCTCCTCCTTTTTCCACAAAATCCAAAAAAGATTTTTCCGTTTCTTCCGGCCATCTGTCACCATTATAATCAAGTACGACCAACTGATAAGCGGCAAAATCAGGCCTGAAATTCGACATCAATCTTCCGGCTTCCGGCGATACGGCAGTATGAACCGTAAAAAGTCCAGAGTTTTCCAAAATCTGTTGTATGGCCACATGGCTGACTTCCCATGGATGGTTATGCTGCCCGGTTACGATGAGCGTTTTAATCTTTCCGTCTTCCCGGTGTTGACATACGGACTGATAGAACGTTAGCATGTTATTGCGGAACAGATCCGATACGTAATGGGATAAATATCTTTTCCGTCCGTTTTGCCCCATTTGTTTGGCTTCTGTGGGATGTTGCAGTATGTGTAACATCTTTTCCGAGAGCAACATAATGTCTATTTCAATGCGATCAGACAGCACGGTAAGGGGTATCTTTAGACCGCAAGTTTCATCCACCACTTCGTTCAATCCCGAAGTGGCAGTCGCTACAACAGGTAATCCGTGCATCATCATTTCAATAGGCACAAAACCGAACGGTTCGAATAATGACGGAACAACGCCTGCATCCACTATTAGATAGAGTTCGTGCAACTCCTCTTTCTCCAATAATCCGGTAAACGTTATTTTTGCATAAATGTCTTTTGCCTCCCAGAAGCATGCTTCATAATCGCCGCTGCCGGCTATAATCAAGCGACAGTCCGGATCTTTCCTCAATACTTCGCGAAATGCCCTGATTAAATAGATCACTCCTTTGACTTCGTCAACGCGGCCGGCAAAAAGTATGATTTTTTCTCCGGTTTGTATATTCCATTTTTCACGTAACAGTTTCCTGTCACCGGATAATTCTCCATTATCATTTAAGCCATTCGGAATGACGGATATCTTCGTTGCATCCAATCTGTAATCCCGGCATATGATATCTTTCATATAGTTTGACAAGCAAATGATATGATCCGCCTTCGTATAATATGATTTTTCCTCTTCAAATGTTTTCTTTACGTTCTCACTCATACTGTCCGGATGATCGGTTAGTATGTTTCGCAACCGGGGTAGATTGTCATAAATCGTAAACCCCCAGCCTGAGAAATGGGAAACGGCAATTACTTGGCAATCGAATGTATTTTTCAATTCTTCGGCTAATTGAGCGCTTTCATAAAAATTCAATTGGAAGACTAAATTTGTTTTGTCTTCTATGTGCAATCGAAGCAGATAAACCACATTGCGGAAATAGCATGCCCATTGTTCTTCATGACTGCTTGTTCTCTGATCCGTAATGACTAATGGTATATACCAATGTGTAATTCCGTCTATGATCTCTTTCTGTATTTGGGGCTTTTCAGATATCAGATTTATCACACAGACGTGGACGTCGCTTTCCTTTAGGACAGCAGTCAGTTCACGGATATAAGTGCCGACGCCAAATACCGTTCCACGGCGGGTTTGATTGAAAATATACAGATTCATTTTCTTACGAATTACAGAAGTTGCATCCATGATTTGTTTGTTTGAGCAAGTGCCGTCAATCGCAACAGTCCTTCACCGGCATATCCATTCAGCAAGCCCATACTGACAGGCACTTTTTCCAAATCCAAGTTAGGTATTTGTTCCAAAGCGATATCCATTTCATGTGGCGAAGGTTCATTGAAATCCGGTATCCTCCAGCACTGATCCAAAAGCCCGGCACATTGATCAAAACCTTCTATTCCCTGCAAATCATGTAGAAAGCGAATCACATCCGTTAATTCTGTGGTTGAAAGGTTTGGTATATTTTCTTCTATTCTGGTTATTATGAAAGATAAGCACTCCCGTGCTTGTATTGACGGTGACTGATAACGTAACCGTGTTACCCAATATCGCCCGTAACCTGTTAATCCGTTGTATTGACTGAAATCCGGACAGGGATCATATCGTACAGCGCGAACCATTCTGTCATCAAAATCTTCACAAATATCATCTTCTACTACTAAAAAATTATTCCGGATCAGGTAATCGAATCCAACCCCGATACCTGCTATCCCTTTTTCATAATCCGCCGGACTGTTGACATGTATCTGATTCAACATTTCATCCATCAGATCCATCGCATAATCGGCATACAATTCATTGCCGGTATGCTGTGCATAATGAAAAAAGAATACGGTTATTCCCATTTTTCCATGCATCAAGCCCGGACATTCCGTTAAAGTCCCGTTAAGCAGCATCATATCGGCTATTTGTTGCAGGTCTTTTTCTATTTGAGTGAAATTATTTTCTTGCATTTATGTATTGTTCATTTCTTATGTTTTATCAACATAATCACCGGATTATCCTCATCTTCCAATGTTGCGGCAATTTCTTTTAGTTTGCCTTTCAGTTCGCCTTTTTTATAAGCTTCAACAAGTTGGTGGGAATCCAATGCTTGCCATGAATCAACATCTTCTTTATTTACTGGTCTTAATGCGTTCATGTATATTTCTTTTGGGGTTGAGAAATCACCATTATAAACAGCGTATCCAAAAAATGCTTTTTCTTGCTTGTCGTACATGAAAAAAGTTTTCGAAAATCCTCTTTTTGTATCAAAATCATATACATTTTTAATAGTTTCCATGAAATAATATCGGTCCGAAAACAATCTCAAAATCAAAAAAACTTCTGGCTCCATGGACTGAATAGATGGAGCTCTTACGAGAAAGGGACGCAGACTGTAATCCGGCAAAAAGGAATATACTGTATCGGATGAAAGTTCTAATAGTAGCCAATTACCTTTATAAGGAAATATTTTACGGTAAGGTCCAGGAGTTACAGAAGCATTTCTTCCTGTATCCACCTGTCTTAAAAATTTTATTTCCTCAAAAGGGATATTAATTTTTTGAGTGATACTCCCATCCTGTTTGGATATGAGAACAAATGCTCTATCCTTATTATATGCATCATAGCAAATCAGATTATCTTTATTATAATTGATTATATCAGAATAAGACACATTGTTAGTCTTTTCCTTATATTGTAAACTTCTTTTATATTTTCCAAACAAATCATACACCTGAATATTTCTTTCATAATGGTTATGGACATAAATCTCTTTATTATCCTCATCCAAGATAATTCCAAAAATATATGAATACTCTTCGTTTCCTTGTCCCTTACGATTTATCTTCCACAATGCTTTTCCTGTTCTGCTATAGACATAAATATTGCCATCATCAATTCGGTTTTTTACTATTATGATTTCCTTGCCTATATCCTGCACAAATCCTTGATTAAGAAAATCATCATTCGTTTCTAATGGAATGTATTCCACATCCATAAAATCCTGAAGAATTAGATCCTTTTGGGGTGAATAACCTTTTGTAACATCAACTATGATTATGTCATCGTTACCTAAGTGTCTTTTTTCTCTGCAACTAGTCATAACTACTAACAACAGAATGATCGCAAAAATTGAATTTATTCTTTTCATATCTCTCGAATTAGAATTGATGCAAAGATTGATATTTTTTAAATCACAGACCCATACTATCTATGACCTTTTTATGACAAAGATTAGGACGCTTAAGGGCAATTTCGTAATTTGATGGAGGTGGACAAAGCCATTGACAAACACAATCAGTACATGGTGCCTGATCGCGGATACGAAACCATGATTTACCTTCATTTATCTCCTTTTGTATAATTTCATAAATATTATCAACATAAATATTCCCCAGCACCGGATAGTTTAGATTGGCATAAGCATCACCATTGGGCATGATGTTGATTTTCCCAAAATCATACAGATTAATTGCTTGGCGAGTAAAAAAATCTTTTATAGTCATGGATATGCTTAAAATATCTTCTTTTGTAAGAAAAACATTTTCCTCAAAAAAACGGATATTGTCTCCTGTATACACTGGGTTTAACCGGTATTTTTCAATCTGGAACTGTTTGATAAGATATTCTGCTTGCAAACAATCACCGTCGGATGATACATCGAAAATATATTCAACCGGCGATGTTTGACTGAGCAACAACTGCCTTAAATCGCTCCAATGCTGCATATCTACCGGGAAACAAACTGATATTCGGCATGAAAAATTGTTCATAAAAGTTGGTTGCAGAGCGATTACATCTTTATAAGAACATAACATATTTTTCGGCGAAGGATGTTGATCAAAATAAGACAGGATTTCGCTATAATTTGTAACCTCTCCAATATTTCCAATAATATTAAATGTTTTACCTTCAGGGATTGATTGCAAGAATGGGATCAATTTTTTTATGTTAGTTATAGCATTTACATGGATATTAATTTCGGAAAGATCTTCCAAAATATTTTTTCGCGGAGTAAAATTATGTTTTTTATACAGTTCTTGATTATTAGGATAATTATAATAAGGTAATAATTGAACAGGTTTTCCTTTTGATAAAGTGACGTCAATCACATCGCCCATATATTTTTCTCGAAGTTCATGAATAAAACCATTGATGTCTTTTTGTTTATACCGCTCATCGGTTAATAAAACAACTCCACAATTATCTTTTTGAAGTATTTCTTTTAATAATTTAATAACGTCTTCTTTATCTGACTCTAAAGTAACTCCATCAAGGGTATTATACAATAGTGCATTTTTTTTTGTTAATCCAACATACATATATGGTTCAATAATAAACCAATAATCAATAGGTGTTTGCATAGGCGTTATTCGAGTATTAAATTTTCTAATATTGTGGAAAAATCATTCGGATATTTTTCAAGAAAAGAAAATATCTGATGCAATTTATTTTTAAAAATCTTTTGATCCTGAAACCGATCACAAACAAATTCTTCCGTATCGATATTGTCTATATTTTTTATCTGAAACAAACATGCTCCGCAGAATCGGTATGCATAACAGGTCTGGCAAAACTTTTTGATATGCTCATAATAAAAATTATATCTACTAATAATCTCCGGAATGTCAATCTCTACATTTTCCATTGCCTTTCCCATAGAATATTTATAGTTTACTTTTTCGCAAACTAATAGTTTATTAGTAGTGGTTAAAAATATTTTTTTAGAAAAAGGAGTACAAGTTCCTGTTGGCAAATATTTTTCCACTATATGCAACAAAGCATTGATATTGGATATATAATAATTGACAGAAAGGTATTTCAGAAAATTTGTCAATTCCCTGTATGATGATAAATTATCGTGTGTTATTCGATACAAGTCGGACTGTTCCTTTTGGAATTCAACTTCACTTTTTCGTTTACTATGAAACAAACTTTCGAGTATATCTTTATTATCCGAGCATACATCTCTCATGTTTAATTCTGCAATTCTTGGAATTGTATTATATCGCGTATAAATAAACTCGTAAATATCTTTTACTGAATTTCTATCGTGCAAAACGGCATTAAATCTTATTCTCGAAGAAAAATATTCAGGATAATCTCGTTGTATCAGATCAAGATTTTCTATTACTTTATGAAAAGAATTTTTTTTATTTTTACCGAATACCCGATAACTATGATTTCCCTCATTACCATCCAAACTGACCAACAATCGGAATTTATTCGCAACTAAAAAATCAATGTATTTATGTATCAGCGTAGCATTAGTTGTCATGGTATACACAAGATCCATTTCTTTTTTTGCATTTAATTGATTGGCAATTTCCACTATCTGCTTGACAAAATTCATATTCAAAAGAGTTTCGCCTCCATAAAAACCAATATATAGCTTATTATTTTTACTTTTAGGTTTAAGATCAAATATATATTTAAGTAAATTTATGGCATAACGAGTATTTATTTTCCTACCACTCCTTCTATCATATCCCTCATATAACTCCCCTAACGCACAATAAGTACAATTCAGATTACACGAATCTGTCACCTCAAATACTATTTGCTTGGTATTAATAATATTCTCTTTTACCGTCAATTCATCTAGGACTCTAAAATCTGCGAGTTTCGGTTTTGCAAAGAAACCATAATCCTTTAAATAAGTATATTTTTTCAAATAATACGAATTGGCGTCGGTTGCTTCTTTATATGCCTTCTCAAATTCCGGGTGTACCAGCATAGATAACCTGTGTTGATCATCGTATATATATAAATTTTCGTTTTCAGATGTATGAATAAATGATTGTATCATAATTAATTAAATTCATTAAAAATGACAACCGACAACACGATTATCGGTTGTCGGTTCTTGTGTACCTATCTCACATAATTTACAAACAAGCAACCCTAATCTTGTAAATTAAAGTAAAATTAATAAGCAGCGTCATAATGGGCATTATCATTCTCATCAGCACTCATATCCACAT
>JAITVS010000039.1 GCA_031285685.1 Tannerella sp. | reverse complement strand
TTTGAACTCTAATGTACAAAATTGTGCCCAAAGCACGGACGTGAAGGCAGAAAATCAGCAGCGGACTTGACTCTTTTTATCTTGCCGGTGTAAAATCTCGGTGATTTTATCTAAATTTGCATCTCCAATTTATGGTTGGTTTGATATTGGAGTTGATTGTTTTTATTATTGCATGAGGATAGAGAATTCCAAATATATACTTTGTTTTTTAATAGCCCTGCTATTAGGCTCTTATGTTGTGAAGTCGGATCGGATTTCATATAATAAAGTCAAATCCGTATATGTGGAAGATAATCAGCTTCAGACAGACAATCGGTCTCAGACGCTTTCGGAAGACTCGAAAAAAAATGATACGGACATCTATCGTCGTACAGGTTCCAATAACCCGGTTGTGCCGAATAATGGCAATGTCATCTATAATATACCTGTTATAAATTTTCAGTCGTTTATCCACTGTTCCGTAAGATTCTATTTTTTATATTTCAGAACGATTAAAATAAGTCTTACTGTACAGGATTTAATTTATCCGTTCAATTATTTTTTGTGAGAGAACTATTCTTTGCCCGGATTAATCCTTATCGGGCTTATTCATTTTATTTAAGAGACGAAAATACGCGAAAATAGGTGTATCATCATGTGATTTCACCCCTTTTTGTTGGACTTTATCAGAGAATATCAGTTTTCGGAAGCCTGGTTTTTATTTTGAAAACGACTTCTTATGTATTGATTTATCTGCGGCTTTGAAAAAATGTTGAAATCCTGTTCAATATCCGAACAGAAGTAGGTATTCTTGAGGTTTATCATGATTCTGTTATTGTTGATAGTTCTGAGTTCAGGAGAGTTGTTTTTGCTTTTTATAAAACCCTTTTATTGTTTCGGTTATAGCCGGGAGAATAGAAATGAAAATAATTAATATTACGACCAGGTCGAGATTCTTTTCTACCCATTCCAATCGTCCGATGAAAACACCTAGCAGACAAAAGGCCGTAACCCATGAAATACCTCCAATGATATTGAATGAAAAGAAGTGCGTATAATTCATTTTTCCGATACCAGCGACAAATGGAGCAAACGTCCGTACAATAGGGACAAAGCGGGCTAAAATAATTGTTTTTCCTCCGTGTTTTTCGTAAAAGTTGTTTGTTTGGTCCAGGTATTTCTGTTTGAATATTTTGGAATTCTTGTTTCCAAATAATTGTTTGCCGAAAAAACGTCCGATGGTATAATTGGTTGCGTCACCTATTATTGCAGCTATAATTAAAAGAATAATAAGCCAGTATACCTGTAGATCATTATCGGGACGAATAGCAATGGCTCCGGCTAAAAATAAGAGGGAATCTCCTGGTAAAAAGGGGGTTACCACTAATCCCGTTTCACAAAATATAATTAAAAACAAAATGGCATAAACCCAAAGACCGTATTCTGAAACTAATATGTCAAGTGTACCACCGGTATCTCTCAGAAGGTTGAGGAAGAAGTCCCAGATATTCTGTAATATTTCCATGTATATTTTTGACTTTAGGCAGCAAAGATAAGCTATTTTTATTAGTGTTTATTGATAAAAAAGCATTTAGTTGACGGGTGTGTATTAATTTATATTAAACCCACGCAAAAAAAGAATCTTAATCCTTGTTTGGTTTGATTTTATTACTACCTTTATACCTGAAAACAAGAAAAAAATGAAATTACCTTTCCAATACATATTTCTATTTGTTCTTTTATGCATAGGCAGTATTGTCGTAACAAAGAACGCGGACCCTGTAACCGGCGAAAAAGAGGTTGAGGTAACATGTGATTTGAACAAGTATGTAGAGGTATGTGAAATAAAGAATTTTCTTTTCGATACGGATGCTTGTGTGATAAAATCATCGGACAATAAGCATAAAAAGAAACGGTTTGTCGGAAACTATGTGGAAGAAGATTTTGAAAACGATGAAATCGTAGATGGGTACAATCAGAAAACGTGGCCCTCTGTTCTGATGGAGTATCATAATGTATTTGATGTCAGTGTTACTTTAACAAATAGAATCCAGATCTATTCTTTATTTACAGAGAAATATATTGTTATAAAAGAGCGTGTTAACAGATATATAAAACCACATTTATTTAAAGTATTAAGCAAAAACGTGCATATCAGTGAAGTTGTGGAGTATTTCGTTTTTTGCTTGAGAAAAATTATCATTTAATTCTATTCTTTCCTATTTTATTTAACAGAAACATCTGTTGATGTAAATAACATCAATATAATCATTATTTGTTATATGCCTTTGATTGGGTATACTCTTGTACAATTCTTTAATGGTATAAGATATTGCTTTTGAGGAGGTATATTATACCCAATCCGGGATTTGAATGCATGTCTGCTTTAGGCATTGTAATAATCAAGTCTGTATTGGTGTTGCTAATGTTGATTATGCGATATCATGCTTAAACTGTCGTATGGTATTATGTCGGTAAAACTGTTACGTTTTTCGGGACTCCCGAATTTTGTAATAGTATGCTTGTCGTAGAGTTTCTGTTTCATTTCACTGTTTTATTTACACGATGATACTTGCA
The DNA here is from genome assembly GCA_031285685.1 of Tannerella sp. GTDB lineage: Bacteria > Bacteroidota > Bacteroidia > Bacteroidales > Tannerellaceae > Tannerella. The sequence goes on along the minus strand of JAITVS010000039.1, from coordinate 5,800 downwards.
TAGATCAGGTATGGATTGTTGTTGTTGTTATTTTAAAAGTGCATATGTGCTTTTAAATCAGGATATTATTATCAATTTTTTAACAATTAAATTCTATTAGAAATGGAAAAAAAAGTGCAGAAAACAAAGAAATTTAATGGAATTTCTTCAGGGGTTATTATTTTAGGATGTGCAATTATTGCCTTTTGTTTTTTTCAATTTGTGTGTGGTAATCCCGCTAATTTTGACGAAAAGGGACATCCCATAAATGGGAATGTTTTCGGAACCTTATTTCAGGGAGGATATGTGATTCCGATAGTAATCACATTGTTGTTAACTGTTGTCGCATTATCGATTGAAAGGGCTATGGCATTAAGCAAATGTAAAGGGGCCGGAAACCTGGTGAAGTTTGTGGAAGATACTAAAACATCATTGGAAGAAGGTGATATTGAAAAGGCCCGTACTTTGTGTGACAAACAAAAAGGTAGTGTTGCCAATATATTACGTGCCGCATTAATAAGATATGAAGATATTGGCGAATCAAAAGAATTGAGTAATGACGAAAAGGCCGGTCTTGTTGCGAAAGAAGTTGAAGATGCGACGACATTGGAACTTCCGGTTATGGAGCAAAACCTTTCGATTATTGCGACTATATCTACATTAGGTACGTTGTTCGGACTTTTCGGTACGGTACTGGGAATGATCAAATCATTCAGCGCCATGGGACAAGAAGGTGCACCTGACTCTACCCAGCTGGCGATCGGTATTTCGGAAGCCTTGATGAATACGGCAATGGGTATCGGAACGGGAGCGGCGGCAATTATCGCTTATGGTTATTTTTTAGGAAAAGTTCAGAATATTACAAATGCGGTTAATGAAATCGGTTTTGCTATCGGCCAGACTTTTGCCACACACAAAAATAAATGATTTATGTCAAAGATAAAGACCAAAAAGCAGAGTACATTCATCGATATGACAGCGATGAGTGATGTTACTGTACTTCTATTGACCTTTTTCATGTTGACGTCGACTTTTTTACCCAAGGAGCCTTTGCAGGTTATAACGCCGGCCTCTGTTATCGATATCAAAATTCCGGAAGCAAATCTGATGACGATTCTGATCAAGCCGGATGGACAGGTTTATCTGAATCTGGACCGGCCGGGTGATAAGAAGGCTGTATTGGAACTGGTAGAACAGGAGTACAATATCAATTTCACGGATAAGCAAAAACTCTCTTTTGTTAATCAAGCGACAATAGGAGTGCCGATAAGCCAACTTCCTGCGTTTTTAGATATGCAGATGTCGGATCAGGATCAGTATCTGAAAACAACGGGAGTCCCTACAGACAGCCTTAACAATCAGCTGAAAGGTTGGATTCAGCGTGCAGTTTCGGTAAATAATGAATTAAAGATAGCAATCAAAGCAGATAAATCAACACCGTATCCTAAGGTTAGTAATGTAATTGCCACGTTGCAGGACTTGAAGCAAAATCGTTTCAACCTGATTACAACACTCAAAGGGATGCCGGAAGGATTTTGATGGGAGATTGCTAAATTAAAAAGAATTGAGTTATGGCAGATATAAAAACAGATGATGGCGGAGCGAAAAAAGGAAAGCCGAAAAAAATAAATCTTCGTGTAGACTTTACGCCCATGGTGGATATGAATATGTTACTGATTACATTCTTCATGTTTTGTACCACCTTGAGTAAGCCACAGGTGATGAATCTGGTGATGCCCACTAAAGAAAATAATGTAAATGTTGAGAACCGGACAAAGGCGGACGAATCAAAAACCGTGACCTTACTGTTAGCCGGGGACAATGTCGTTTATTATTATCTGGGGAAGCCGGATTATGAAAATTATGCGTCGCTGATAAAAACCAACTATGATCCGGATGGCCTTCGGGCTATTCTTGTTGAGCGTAATGCGGAGGTTGTTCGACAAATGATAGAGTTAAGATCACAAAAGCAACAAAACAAGATTTCCGAGGAGGAGTTTAGAATCAGATCCAAGGAAATTCGCGATGCGAAAGGTGGACAAGTCGTGGTAATCAAGCCTACGGACGAATCAAACTACAAAAATCTGGTGGATGTGCTGGATGAAATGCAGATCTGCAGTATCGGTTTGTATGCGATTGTGGATTTGACTGAGGGCGATAAGTTTCTGATTGATAATTATCTTCAGGAAGGAGCTTTGTCGGCTAATGCGGCTAAAAGTAATTAATGTGGATTTCTTTCAAAAAACAGAAATATGGCAAAAGATATAAATTTAACATCACAAAAATGGAATGACATAATTTTTGAAGGGAAAAACAAAGATTATGGAGCATACGAGTTGCGTATGTCTTCATCAAAAAGGATGGCTATCGCCTTTTTGATAAGTGTTGCAATCGTCGTATTTGTTGCATTTCTTCCGTCTTTGATTGATACGGTAAAACCGAAAAAGAGCGCGTCGGATAATTTATCCGAATCAACAGTACTTGCCGACCTTCAAAAAGAATTGGAAGAACAGGTACAAGAGAAAGATATTATCCGGGAAGAGGCGGCGCCTCCACCTCCGCCGTTGAAGAGCACGATTCAGTTTACCGCCCCTGAAATTGTGGATGCAAGCGAGATCAAAGAGGAAGAAGAGATAAAGTCGCAGGAAGAACTGGCCGAATCAAAGGTGCAAATTTCTGTTGCGACAGTAGAAGGGACGGATGATGCGCATGGCATTGATATCGCGGATCTGGAACAGCATAAAGTGATAGCGGAAGATGCTGAAAATAAGATTTTTGATCTTGTAGAGCAACAGCCTGAATTTCCCGGAGGGGTAGACGCTCTGATGAAGTTTATACGTGACAATATAAACTATCCTACGATCGCTGCAGAGAATGGTATTAAAGGACGGGTTAGCCTCAAATTTGTGGTGACTAAAACCGGAGAGATAGCTGATGTTAAGGTGATAAGAGGAGTTGATCCGAATCTGGATAAAGAGGCGATAAGGGTATTGAAATCAATGCCTAAATGGATTCCGGGAAAACAGAACGGTAAAACGGTGAATGTATATTTCAGTTTGCCGGTGAATTTCGTTTTACAACAATAATGGGAATGTATCGAAGGCTATCGAGCATTCGATACATACTCTACTTTTGTTGCCAGAAATTCATCCGACAGGAATAGTCTGCTGCTTTCGGCAGTCTGTCTGATCCGGATGTGGAATTGTATAACTAAAATAAAAAAAATGAGAGCGTTTTTAGGAATATTAATGACCTTTTTTTATTTGTTGATTGCCTTGTTATTGTTTTCTACGGAGATATTTGATATCTCGAAGACATTCAGGATAATACTGGGGATTTTGTTTTTCCTGTATGGGTTATTCAGAGGTTACAGATTCTGGAAGATGCGTAATTAATCCGAAACTTCTCATATGCAAAAGTGAACGGATTGTGTATTTACTTCAATAAATAATAAAAATCAGGAAGAATCTATGAAAACGAAAGTAATATATGGCCTTGTCATCGTGTTGCTTTTTTGCGCTTGTGACAGACGTAAGATAACACGTACCGATACGGAAACGAGCGGTTATGCGGTGATTGCCGGAGATGAATGTTTTTTACCGATCATCGAAGAAGAAAAAAAAGTGTTTACCGGCTTAAATCCGGAAGCAAATATCAACGTTATTTATACGGGAGAAAAAGAATTGTTTCATTTGTTGACGGACGACAGTGTACGTCTGATTGTAGCGGCGCGCGAACTGACGGATGCGGAAAAAAAAATCATAGAAGGCCGGAATTTGTCGATTCGTACGCAAAAAATCGCAAAGGACGGCATTGCCCTTATTATTCATAAAGAGAATATGGATTCCCTGATAAATACGGATTTGTTGAAGGACATAATGACCGGACGGATTTTGTCCTGGAGTGAATTGAATAAGCAATCGGAATTAGGAAATATAAAAGTTGTCTTTGATCATTCAAACTCAAGCACATTGCGTTTTGTTCATGAAAGGATAACGGACGGCGCGCCTTTGTTTTCCGGAATAAAAGCACTCGAATCTAATCCGGAAGTGATCCGGTATGTGATGAATACGCCGAATGCTTTAGGGATAATCGGCGTAAACTGGATTAGTAATCCGAATGATTCTACACAGTTAAGCTTCGATGAATCGATACGTGTTATGTCGGTTGGCACCTCCACTGAAATAAACAAGGACAATACTTATAAACCGTATCCGGTATTTCTGAATAATGGTTCATATCCGTTAACACGTGATGTATTTGTTATACTAACGGATTTAAGGGAAACGCTTCCGGTCGGATTTGTTAAGTTTATTGCAGGAGATGCAGGGCAGCGTATTATCTTAAAGGCAGGGCTTGTTCCGGCTACACGCCCTACAAGGGAAATCTATCTGAAAGAAGATTTTTGATTTATAAATTAGAATTTTATTAACAACAAAACAATTAAAAAAACATGATGAAAAAAAGTATGATTCTTTCTGTTGTTTTGGCTTTTGTAACGACCTTGTGTTCATACGCGCAATTAAATGTAGGTATGGATTCGTATTATTTAGGCGATTACGAAAAAGCAGAAGAATTGATTAAAAAGAGTATGGCGGAAAATCCGGAAATGGCAAACTATTATCTGGGTGGAATCGCTTTTTCAAAAGGAGATGTTTCCGAAGCGGAATCTTTTTATAACGAAGGACTTCGCGTGAATGCGGAAAGTGTATTTAATAGAATCGGACTGTTGTCCGTAAAACTAAAATCCAATGCTCCCGGAGCAGAACGTGAATTGACTGATGTCGCGAAGAAAAATAAAAAAGATGTGGACGTGATGCTGGCAATCGGGCGTGCATACCTGCAAAACGGTATGGCGGAGCAGGCGATGAAACAAGTGGATGAGGCGAAAAAAATAAATAATAAAAAACCGGAAATCTATATTCTGGAAGGCGATATCGTTGCGGCCGAAAGTAAAAGTGAAAAAGGAAAAGGAAAAGGAAAGGCCGGAGAAGCGGCTGGGAAATATGAAATGGCAGCTTATTTTTCTCCGGATTATTTGCTGGCTTATATGAAGGTTGCACAATTTTATGAGCATATAAATCCTATGTTGGCAATCGAAAAACTCAGAACCGTTATCGAAAAGCAACCGGAATATAGTCCGGCTTATGGTTATCTTGGGAAACTATATACGCAGCAAGGATTTTATCCCGAAGCGATCGCGGCGTTCAGTACTTATTTCAAAGCGGGAATTTATGCGGTTGAAGATACCGAACGATGTGCACGCGCTTATTACTTTACGGATAATTATCCGGAAGCAGCAAAATTAGTTGAGGAAGGGCTGGGCAGAAATCCGAAACATTTTGTGCTGAACCGTTACAAAATGTATATTGCCGATAAAACTAAAAATGCAGATCAGGGAATGCTGACTGCGAATTACTTTTTTTCATTGAGAAGCGATACCGGGTACATAGCCAAAGATTACTCGGTATTCGCTTCTATTTTGAATCAAAACAAAAAATATGAAGATGCTTTCGTTCAATATAATAAAGCGATTAGTCAGGAACCGGCGAATTTGGATCTGTACTCCGAGGCTGCTTCTAGGGCGCGTGAAGATAAACATTATGCCATAGCTGCTTCGTATTTGAAAAAACAAATGGAAGAAAAATCCAAATTATCTGAAAATACCGGATATCAGGATGATGTTGTTGATATAAGTACCTTAGGATATGATTATTATACCACAGGCGTATCCATTACTAAAAATGAGTCGCTTGCGGAAAAATTAATGAATAATGCGAATCAGTATTTAAAAAATTAGATAAATGAATGCGATGGCGAT
>JAITVS010000012.1 GCA_031285685.1 Tannerella sp. | reverse complement strand
AGAAAAAGATACCTTTGCCAAAACCGGTGTAAACCTATCTTGGGTTTAATACTTTTCTTACTGACAGATAAATTATTATGAATCAATATCTGTCAACCTATTTTGGAATAAGACAGTTTACAGACATATAAAACACAATTTGATGGTTGCGCCAATAGCAGCACATCACAAAAGTAGATACGAAGTTTCGGGGAATAAAGCAAATGCAGACAGGTGTCCTCGTATTACGCCGGTAGTGTCGCTCTATTGCTTCGATGGGGTGGGATAGATGGGTTTATCCTGATCCCTAATTTTTTTTTTGCGAGAAATATGTTTTGCTGGTATCAAACACATTTTTTTCTTGTTTTTTCGGGATAAAACCTGAAAAAGGTGTATCTTTGCAGCCGAAAGTTTAGATGAACAAATGACTGATACAATAAAAAAAACGATTGCTAAATTCTCTGACGGATTTGTTTTTACGGCAGCGGATTTTCCTGTGCCGTTGGATAAGCAGAATACTGTTACCAAGATTTTGAATAATGTGGTAGCGGCAGGGCAAATCAGGCGTTTGTGTAAAGGTCGTTTTTACAAACCGCAAGTGAGCAAATTCGGTGAACTTCCGCCCGATACTTTCCAAACTGTTAAAGATTTACTTGAAAAAAACGGTAAAATTATTGGTTATCTAACAGGTTATTCTATTTTTAATAAATTGGGATTGACAACGCAAGTGCCTGCAATGCTGCAAATTGCTGTCAGTAAGGAAAAGAAACCGATTACTCGCGGCAATTATCGGATTAGTTTTATTATTCAACAAAATACGATTACAAAGACAAATGTCCCTGTATTGCAGTTGTTGGATTGTTTGCGTTTTTTCAAAAGTATTCCCGATGCGATGCCTGATGAGATTTGCCGTCGTCTATTGGTGTTATTTAAGCAACTAACGCAGGAGCAAATTAATACGGCTAAACGATTGGCAATAAAATATTCGCCTTCGACTATTGCTCTTTTGGGAGCAATTCTGGAAACGAACAACGAAAATGAAGATACGACAGTTCTTTACAAGGCGTTGAATCACCAATCGTCTTACAAATTAGATATTTCAAGTGAAATTTTGTCTAATCCAAAAAAATGGTACATACGATGAATTTACATACGAATACCGCGGATTTTTCTGCGCTTATCACATTCACGGCAAAGCATCTCAATATTATTCCGGCTTTTGTGGAAAAAGATTATTGGATTACGTTGGCTCTTAACCGCTTGTCTTGCTGTAATGAGGTGGAAAATGCTGTGTTCAAAGGAGGTACTTCGCTTTCAAAAGGTTATCGCCTTATCAATCGGTTCTCGGAAGATATTGATATTGCTATTATTAACGAAAATTTGAGCGGCAACGCCGTGAAAACAAAAATTCGAAATATAGAAAAGGAAATAACCACAGAACTAACTGAAATTGTAGAAAATGGTGTAACGAGTAAAGGCTCAATGTTTCGCAAATCCATTTTTGAATATCCTACTTTGTTGGGAAAAGTGGACAGTATTATTCCAAACAGGATGATTGTTGAAATTAATTCATTTGCGAATCCATATCCGTATGTAAAACTGGAAATCACCTCGTTTATTACGGAATATCTCACAGTAAACAATCAGGCTGCTGCCATTGAAGAATACGGATTACAGCCGTTTGTGCTGAATGTGTTAGATAAACGGCAAACGATGATTGAAAAATTGGTGTCGTTGTTTCGTTTTTCGTTTACCGAAAATCCGCGCCGCGCTCTTGCCGCTAAAATCAGGCATTTTTACGACTTGTATTACTTGGCAAAAGATGAAGAATGTGCGGCGTATATTCAAACGCCTGATTTTAAACAGGATTTTGCCGAACTTTTAGAACATGATAGACAAGCCTTTGATACGCCTGAAAATTGGGGCGAAAAGGAAATTATACAATCGCCTCTTGTTACCGATTTTCCTGCATTGTGGAACTTTTTGAAAGATGTTTACTTGTTGGAATTATCGCAGTTGGTGTTTGTTTCTATTCCTGATGAAACTGAGGTAGCGAAAGTATTTATTCAGATTGTTGAACGGGTTTAGATTTTGGAGAAAATAAGTATGCAAGTTAACATAAATTAAACAAGTAAAAATATGAATATGTTGAAGCGAAAAATTAAAAATAATTTTGAAGAACTACTTTCTAATCCTAAAATATTATCTTGGGGACAATTCTTTATAGAATCAATAGTGTCAGTTATCATTGGTCTTGCCATAGGTTACGTTATGAGTGATAAATTTTTTCAAACTGCTATAACCATTATTATCCTAATAGTTCCTCTTTTGATATTTGGTATAATATTGATTGTCTATGAACATAGAATGAGTCTTATTGCAATATTAAATAAGGAAATAAAAAACAGACGTTATGAAAATGCAATCATGTTAGGACTACAAATAAGTGAAATGTTATTTCATACCAAGCAAAATGCGAATAGGGTTAGAATTGGCAAAAAAGTACAGGAAGCAATAAAAAAATGTGATAGGGAATTGAATAATATCGTCATTGGTGGAAAGCATAGGTCAAAACAATACGTTAGCGTAATGCTTAATCTTGATGATTTAGGATGGTCTTTATACCAAGCAGACAAAGAAGACTGGAACGAGGCTGTCGAAACCATAAGAAAAGGAACTCGTGAGGCAGAAATAGAATCTATCAGATTATTCGAGAACAGCAAACAAAATGAAAGTCAAGAATTTTTAAAAATGACACTCAAAGGCTACAGGCATTTAGCTGGTATTTTTTTAGATAGGGATATTGCTCAAATGAATGATGCCATATTGAATGAAAATAAGATTAAATTAATTCTTTCTCGCGGTACAATTATCCATATGAAAGGTGTTTGTATTGAGCGCAATGAGAAAAAATGCAGAACACAATCGTGTCCTCACAGTAATGATAATGACAAAATGAATTGCATTAAAAATAATATTACCAATATGTTTGAGGCTACAACAGCAAGTATTGATACTTTATCTGACTTAGATATTTGGAAATATATAAATAATGTAGAAGAATCTACTCTTGGATTTTCACAAACAGAACAAGTTTATCGTCTTCGTCAAAGTATTAAGATATATGCTTCTTTGTCTGAAGAAGCAAGAAGTAAAATTGTAAAGGAGTATTATTATGCTTTTGCGAGGAATAATATTAAAAAAATACGAATAAATAGTAATATCGAAGAAAAGCATAGAATAGTAAATGAAGCGATTGCCTATGCAAATACGTATGTTGGCACAGAAATTGGCTTAAATAGTAAAGAGGGGATACGGTATGATAGTTTGATGAATGAAATACAACTTGAAGAAGTAGATGCAGAAACTATAAACAGCGTGATAGATAAATTGAATGAAACTATAAAAAAGTGTACTACACGGACAGACTTGTGTTTCCGAAATTCTGCCTTATTAATTACTGCTTACCCTTTACAACATAAATTTCTTGTAAAAGATAATACTAATTTGAGTAAGGAGAGAAAATTGGTAAAAATCAAGGATTGTGAAAGTTCTATTTCGGATGTGGTATCGAGTATTAAAAAGATAGATAGACAACCCGATATGGAATTTGAAAAATCTGTTAAGTTAGCTAAAGATTATTTAAAAAAAGAAAAACGAGAATTAAAAAGGAAATGAAAGAAATACATATCATAGAAAATACAACTTATACAGATTCATTTATTGACATCATTAAGCAATTAAATAAAGAGTCGTTACGTTTTGACTCAGCACTTTCTGAATGGAATAAAAAGACATACTGGGATGATGACGATTTTAATCAAATTGAACAAATCAAGAAGGAGGTAGTCTTATGAAAACAATTTATCTTCTTGTTGGGAGTATTGGTTCAGGAAAGACAGTTGTAGGAAGCCGTATTTTTTCTTATGAACCTTATCAAGAGATAGAATACATTGGTTCAGACGTTTATAAAAGATTTTTTTTTGATACTAAAGGCAATAAACTCTCAGAGGGGTATCGAAGAGCTGATAAATTGGTTGAATATAAAATGTATAGAGTTTGTAAAAAAGGAAATGATTTTATTTATGAATTATGTCCAACAGCTCAACACAAAATTGATAGAATAGCATTGATAAAAGAACAATATGAGTATAACATTGTATCGTTTTTTATTGGAACAAGTTCGGTTGATATTAACATAGAACGAACAAAAAAGCGATACGATACAGAAAATGCTGACACCATTTCTGAAGAAAAGGTGCGAACAAGATATTTTATGACAATGGATAATATCGGACAGATTACTAAAATGTCTGAAACTGTATATTTCATTGATAATAGTGATAGTCCCAATATAGTCGCATATTTATCAAATAATGATTTGCATATATTCAAACATGTGGAATGGTTTGACAAATATATTCTCAATAAATAGTAATTATAACAATTTAAATAATTTCGTCAAATGAAAGAAGTAAAAAAATCGTATGTAAGTAAACAAATTGTCAAGAAGGTAATTGATTTTTGCTTGGATAAAGACTATAGATTTATCTTTTTGTCTGGCAATGGTGGTGCTGGGAAAACAACATTAAGTGAAGAACTTGTGACAGAAGTTAAGGCTCTCGGCTTGAATGTTAATTGTATTGATATGGACGAATTTGTCCTTGATACAAAAATGCGAAAAAGTGGGAAAAAAGTTTGGACTGACATAAATGGGAAAACTCGTGAAAGCGAATATACAACCTCATTTAAAGAATCGTATTATCTCTCTGCTCCGGAAGTTATAGTTTATTCTTTAACTCAGGGAAAAAACTGTTATTTTAAGCCAAAGAAAAGAAATGAATTTGTAGAGGTCAACGCACAAGTTGCGATAACTATCATTGAAGGTGTCGGAAGTGCATTTCTTGAAAAACTCCCCCAAACATTTGGAATTTTCTTAATGTGCAATAGAGACGTAGAGGTAAGTAGGAGAATAAGTAGGGCTCGTGATGGAGAACAAAACTTATCTCGTGAGGAAGTTAAAAGAAAATGTGATGAAAGAAATGAACAGTTTGAAGCCTTTATTTTACCGGAAAGAGAAAAATTCGATTTGGAACTTTCCAGTCAAGAAGACTATTCGTTAATTGTTGAGCGAGATGACTTAAATGTATTTTAATTGTTATGGTTGATAAAACAAAATATAAACTCATTATTTTCGATTTGGACGATACATTGTTTGATTATGAGAAAACGGAGCGTAAAGCATTAAAAATGGCTTGCGAATATTTTGGATTATCATATACTGAAAACATATATCACTTATATAAAACGATTAACAAAAATGTACACAAAAGTCATCAAATATTAGTTAATCAAGATGATTTTACCAAATTTAGAGTTGAGCGAGCATCGGTCTTTTTAAGTTCTTTGCAAAAGCAAAATGATATTAATCCTTCAGATTTCTCAGCAAAGCAACTTGAATTTTCAACAAAAGGAGTCCTTATCAATAGTGTTTATAAAACATTGAAGGCTATTGATAAAAGTATAATTAAAATTATAGCTACCAATGGAACGAATTATCCAAGAAAGAATAAAATTGAAAATTCAAGAATAAGAACTTACATAGATGGTTTTTATTCTTCGGAGGATTTAGGAGTACAAAAACCTGATTCACAATTTATCGAAAAGATAATTTCTTGTTACAGTATTGATAAAGAAAATATCTTAATCGTTGGAGATAATTTAGAAACAGATATTCAAGGAGCTTTGAATATAGGAATTGACAGTTGCCTGTTTAATTTTCGAAAAAAACATTTACCATCAAGTTTACAAAAAACAGTAAAAGTGATTAATTTGTTTTCAGATTTGTTACACATCCTAAATTAAAAAACAAATGAAAAAGAACATTGGTTTTAATTATAAAATGTCGGCAGAACCGGCGGAAAGAATCAGCCTCATAGAAGATGCTGGATTTGACGGTGTTTTTATATACTCGCAATACCATCCCCTCGAATATATTGATTTGATAAATAAATCAAAGTTAAACATAGAAACATTACATCTTTCTTATAAAAAATTTATTGATGGGCAACTGATAGATTCTCAATATGTTAACGCTCTTTGGACAGAAGATGCAGAAGCTGATAAATATGAAAAACAACTCATAAATGAAATTTCATTTGCACATAATTATGGGATTAAAACTGTTGTCGCACATATTACTGGAGGCACAGCTCCCCCATTAATGTGTGAATCGGGAATAAAACGTATTTCCAGAATTTTAGATGTATGTGAGAAATATGGAATTATTCTTTGTTTGGAAAATCTTCGCAGACTTGATTATCTTGAATTTGTTTTTAAAAAATTAGAAAGTGACAAACTGAAATTTTGTTTTGACAGTGGACATGCAAATGCCTTTACAAAAAATGTAGAAACTTTTCCATGGAATATTTTTGGCGATAAATTAACATGTGTACACTTAAATGATAATGACGGAATTGCCGATAAACACTTACTTCCTCTTGATGGAAATATTGATTGGAAAAATCTTGTCAGAAATATTTCTAAATACAATTCCGATATTGAATTGACATTAGAAGTCCGTTGTTCGGAAGAACAAAAAAACAAATATACCGAACAAGAATATTTAAAACTATGTTTTGACAGCCTTGTCAAGATAGAGAAAATGATATTAGAAGAAAAGATTCAAAAATGAAAATAGAAGAATTTATAAGTAACCCAATAGAATCTTTCATTAAGGCGGAGCGATATGTTAATGATGGTTCAAGAAGTAATATTAACAATACGACATCCGAGAATACAAGACCATTGTCGGGAACTATATCCTTTGCAGCTAAAATATTCAGATTCAATGACAAAGTGACTGTAGAGGAGTTTGGTAATATGCCTTGTTGGTCTATTCCAAAAGATTGTATTGTTGTTCATCCTGATATGGTAGAAAATGAATTTATTTCCCCAAATATAAGTGAAAAACCTTTAGATATTATAGTTGTTCCCACAGCAAGTGGGCGTACTGTCTTTAACTTAACAAATAAGACTTTCATAAAACTTGCCTATACTGAAATTCTTGGAAGAATACCAAGACATATGACAAAGGAAAAAATTCAATCAAGTTGTGAAGTTACAAATATTTTAAAACGAATAATAGACGAAAATAAAGTCAATCAAAGATTTAGTATTTTTCGAGAGGATTACGGAAAAATAGCCTATTTACCGTTAGGTAATGTTATGTATGAATTAGGGGTATTATTTAGAGAAAGTTCTCCATATCCATATATTGATGAGTGCGAATCTTTAATTCCTTTTTTTTCACTATTCAGCAAAGAATATATACCCGGCACAGATAGAACTCCTTGTATAGAGCAAGATGAGCCACTAATTATTCAGTTATTTAAGAAGCAAACTTTACCACTTGCAGTTTTTTTAATAGATAATATTCTAAAACCACTATTCCACACATATTTTGATGCTTTGATTTTTGGCGGTATTGAACTTGAAGCACATGCACAAAATATGTTGCTAACAATTAATAAGGATTTCCAAATAAAACGGATTGTATGTCGTGACCTTGAATCTGCTGGACGCGACATTCCTTTGATGCAACATTTTAACATTCAATATAATGATATAGCGAGCGGTTATAAATATAATACACATAAAATAAAGAATTGTGGCGAGAAATATGATTCATATCACAGAACGCACAGTTTTATGTTTGACTTTAAGCTAGGCGAATATATTGTTTCTCCTATTATCAACTGTATCTGTAATTATAATAATGATGTTGATAGGGATAATTTGTTAACTCAAATAAAAGATTTCAATCAGCAATTTATCAACAAACTCCCATCAGGTTTTTTCCCTCCAGAATGGTGCGACTATGAAGATAGAGTTTGGAACGAAGGAGAAAAGAAAGAATATAATTGGCATAAAAATCCAAAATACAGACATGTACAAGGAGACGTTTGATAATATTATTGCCGACATGCAAGCAGTAAAAGATATTCGCAATAATTCTCTTACTATGGATAGTATTATAGTTTCAGATATAAATAATAAATATCAGTATTATTTTATAGAAGAAAAAGAGCTACACGAAATTCGCTCAATAAGTAAACTAATCGTTGCATTGTGTTATGGCATATTAATTTGCGATATGCAAGCAAAATACAAAGAGGAACAAATCAATCTTGATACTAAAATTTGGTCTATCATTAAAGATAAAGTTACTATAGAAAATAAAGATAATATAAGCAAACTACAAAAGGTGACATTAAGACATCTATTTACACATACAACCGGTTATGATAAACAGTTATTGTTTCAAGCAGATATAAAAGACATATCTCCTGCGACTTTTCTTCATTTTTTATGTAACGAGCCTTTATTATATGAACCCGGCGAACATTTTCTTTATTCAAATGCTTCTGCCTTCCTACTATCTGTCATTTTTCAAGAAATAACAGGACAAAATTTATCTCACTTTGCTAATGATAAAATTTTTTCTAAATTAGAAATAACAAATTTCTTTTGGAAAGATTATGGAAATTATTGTGCTGGAGCTACAGGACTTTATTTATTCAACAACGACCTTCATAAGATAGGAAAATTGCTGATTCAGCAAGGGATTTGGAATGGTTTGCAAGTTATCCCACCGGAGTGGATAAGAAAAATGACAACACCTCAACACATGATTGTGAAAGAGTATAATACAGTAGAAGCATTCCCCCGTTCAGCTTATGGGTTATTTTTATGGATATGTAAAAATGGAGATTATTTTATTCAAGGTAATGGGGGACAATATTTATTAGTTTCTCCACAAAAAAACATTGTACTTACAGCACTCGGGCATGTAGGAGATACGCAAATAGTTAGTAGATATTTGAAATTGCTATTGGAGTGAAGAAAGTATTTTTTATTTTTGGTGTAGTAGTGATATGTTAATTTTCAAGAATTTGACAAATTGAATTTTCTGACGCTTCTTGGTTTTATATTTTACTTATTGTCAAATATTTACAAAAGTAACAAGAGTGCTAAAATCGTAATAATTTGATTTACTAATTTATTTTAATTTCAAATCGAAAAATAAGAAATAGCAAATAATAGCCTTGCCATAAATAACTTACAAGAATATATTAAAATTTAACGCATCAGCAGTATTTTTGGTGATTACCTGCAAATACAGCCTACTCTTGTCCTGTCAAATCGCCCCACAACTTTTGAGATAGTGTCGATTTTTATTTTATAGACATTTATCATTTTCTATATTTATCATGCACCCAATGGTTTATTAAT
Source organism: Tannerella sp. (assembly GCA_031285685.1). GTDB lineage: Bacteria > Bacteroidota > Bacteroidia > Bacteroidales > Tannerellaceae > Tannerella. Next base: position 16,145 of record JAITVS010000012.1, on the reverse strand, counting down.
CCGCTTTGGGCAGTTTGCAAGTAATCTTTTCGGGAAAATTCGGGTGGCAAGGCTTCTAAAAACTGTTGTTTTAGGTTGGGTTATTTGGGCTTTTCGATTTCAGCGGGCAAAGCTTCGTAAATTCGGGCGGCGTGTTGGATTAGGATTTTCATCAATTCCAACGCTGTATGAAAATCAGTATCGTTGCATATCATTGGGCTTTGAATGTGCTCTGTTTTCACAATCCGTAAAGCAGTTAAAATCATTGCCATATGAAAAGTTATTATTTTGTGATGAAACACTTAGTCTTGAATGAAAGACAAACAAATGCCTTGATTTATTTCAAGTTGAAAGGAGAAACAAAATCATCCGTTTATGTATTCCCAATTCGGAAATGATTTCCGAATAACTTCCGAAGTTTTATATCATCCCCAAATTCTCACGATTACAAGAATTTTGGGATGAATTTTTCTTTTTCACAAAGAAGCGTTACCTTTGCATTGAGTTATTTGAGATGGTGTAAATGAAAGCAGAGCGAAGCAGTTCGCTCATTTCTATATCGTTACCCATTCACGGTTCTTCTTCGGGTATAAACTTGTTTTTTAGAGGGTTGAAAAGGAATTTTTTGTACCTTTGCACACTCTAATAAAAGAGGTATATTGTATTAAAAGGATTGAATGCGATGAATAAAAATATATTAGGTGCAATTGTAAAAAACGGTTTGTATGTGATTGGTGCAATCATTGGTGCTTTAGGTGGTTATCTGTATTGGCATTATATAGGATGTGCGACAGGAACGTGTCCTATTACATCTTCGGTGATAGGAACTTCTGTTTCCGGTGCCATTCTGGGAAGTTTGGTTTTCGGTCTTTTTGTGAAAGATAAAAAGACCGGTAATGGGAGTCTGTAAATTAGTCAAAAAAGTTTTGTATGAAGAAAGTATTGATAATTGTTTATATTACGGTTTTATTTAGTGTTTTAATTTTCACACAATGTGCCGGAAATAATAGTAGTAAAGAAGGAAAAACAACGGAAGGAGAGAATCATATGAGTGTAACAAATTTAACAAAAGCAGACTTTTTGACAAAAGTCGCTGATTATGAAAAGAATTACGGAGAGTGGAAATATCTTGGTGATAAACCGGCGTTAATTGATTTTTATGCTGATTGGTGCGGGCCATGTAAAATGGTTGCGCCTATTTTGGAAGAATTAGCAGAGGAGTATGATGACAGAATTTATATCTACAAGATTGATACGGACAAAGAGCAGGAACTTGCTACTGCATTCGGTATACGATCGATTCCGACCTTGCTGTTTATTCCGATGGGTGGTCAGCCTCAGATGGCTCAGGGGGCTATGTCAAAAGCTGATTTTAAGAAAGCAATCGACGAGGTATTACTTAATAAGCAATAGATGAAAGCCATGAACTTGTGTCTTTTGCGGGATATCTATTGTCGGATCAGGAATTTCGAAATGACGTTTCAGAGAGATTATGGTTTGTGCCTTAATGAAGGAATGTTGTTATGTAGCCTGAAATCACAAAAACTGACTTCCGGTGAAATAGCAGATGCATTGGGCCTGACATGCTCTAATACATCTAAGGTTATTAAATCGGTGGAAAGTAAAGGTTATGTTAAACGAACTCTGGGTAAAGGTGACAAGCGGCAAATGTATTTCTCTATTACTAAACCAGGACTTGAAAAACTGAATGAGATGATGGAAGAAGAAATGAATGTCGCTCTTATATTAAAAGATATCAGGGAGAATTATATGTGATTCGGTATTCGATTAAATGAAACGGGCATGACTTTTAAACAGTTTAAAATTCCAGGTTCCAAACAAAATAATTGAACTTTGAACTTGAAACTTTGAACTTCAATATGCGATCTTCGTGTTGAAAATTAATTTTTGTATATATGAAATAATTGCCGAAATAAAAATAAGTATTATATTTGAACGTTTAATTTTTATAAATAAAGAAATATGAAAAAGTACGAATGTATAGCATGCGGATATATTTATGATCCGGCAGAAGGAGATCCTGATGGAGGTATAGAACCGGGAACGGCATTTGAAGACATTCCGGAAGACTGGGTATGTCCTCTTTGCGGAGTAGGTAAAGACAGCTTTGAGCCGGTAGCTTAACGGCGAACAAGATTTAAAGATGTCAGGAGTAGGATTGACTGTTTTTTTAATTGTAAAGACAGACATTCCTGCTCCTGACAGTTTTATTTACAGCGAACAGAAAAAAGAAACTAAAAAAGGAACGCTTAAGTCAACTAAAATTCCATGCAGGATTGCGATGAAAACCAGATCTTTTCCGGAATATTTTGTAATGATCGGGAGGGTGGTGTCCATCGTGGTAGCTCCTCCGGCACAAATGGGGGCGAGGCGGCCGAAAAATTTCGCGAATACGGGAGCTCCCAATAATGCCATTATTTCACGGAGAATGTTTGTAATCAGTGCGATTGTTCCTAATTCTGTGGCAAGTTGTACTCCTAATGAAGCGGTTTTCAGTTCTGTGATTAGAATGGATGACAAAGAATAGTAAGCGAACCCGCTACCGATGGCCAAACAATCGAACAGGCTCCATTCGGATATAAAAAACGCCGCCAGGGCAGAAAATGATAATGTGCCGATAATGGTAGCAAGCGGAACAAGCAGGTATTTCGGACGCAGGCTTCTAAGTATTTGTAATATATTTTTATCGCTTCCGATGCTAAGTCCGACCTGGAACATGAGCAAATAGAGTACATAGCGGCTGATGTCGCCGTCTATTGTGATCTGACGGGTATTTAAATACCAGCCAAGCAGACATCCGGCAACAAAGAATGCAACGACAATCAAACTTCCCTTCATCTGTTTAATAGCCTTTTTTGAAAAATAATTTATAAACGATCCATGCTGCCAGCACGCTACCCAATGTCCCGGCAAACGCGAGTAATAAAGCCATACTTCCGAGTGACGGCAGGTTGTTGATAATCTCACTGTTGCCCCCGACTGATATTCCGAGGAAGAATAATAAAAGATAAATGGTATAGCTGATCGGTTTTCCTAATTTCTGGAGGATTGTTTTTCTTCGAAAAAAATATCCCAGAGCAATACCAAAAAACATAATTCCTATGACTATGAACATATTATGATATTTTGTCGGTGTGTAATATTTTGTTTATTTGCCCCAAAGTTATTTGTTCTTTTTTATTTTACCTTAAACAATCTCTCGTATTTTATTTTCCATATTCCCAATACAGCATTAATAAATGTGCCGCACTCCAGCTAAAATGAGGCGCTTTTAATGTCTTTCCGCTGTGGGTATCGTAATTTTCATGAATCGGTTTGTCTGCCGTTAATCCTTCCAGCCGGGAGAATACCTGTTCCGTGAATTTGTCAGCTTCGGAGCGGTATCCGTATTTGCGTATTCCGGAAACACCAAAGTAGACCTGGTCTAACCATATCGGCCCCCTCCAGTAACCTGCAGGCATGAATTTCGGATTGTCGGCGGCGATTGTCGGGAAGGGTATATAGGTAGCGAACTTATTGGTGTCGGTAAATAGTTTGACGCAGCATGCGGCCTGTTCTGTTGTTGCGATCTGTGTCCATAAAGGGATGCATGCTTCTGTTCCTTCTTCTTTAACAAAAGTGCCGTCTAAACGTTTATCGAAGAAAAAGCCCGGTTCTGCTACGAAAAAGTAATCATTTATCTGATCCGAGCGATCCGGCTCATCGAAAACCTGGCCTGCAACGGCAGCTAATTTTTTCAGTAACCTGCATTCAAATGCCAGAAAATAATTCAGGTCGACGGACTCCTGGTCAAAACTCCACGCATTTTCGCTGTTTTTGACCATTTTGCTGTTATCGAAACGAATGGCATTATCCATACCGCTTTCCCATGCGGCTGCTTCAAGCGTTCCGTCGCATGAGCCGAATTCACAGATCCCGTTTTTGTTGTGGTCTCTGTCTTTATACCACCAGTGATAGTAAGATAGTAACTTGGGATACATCTCTTTGACAAAAAGGGTATCGTTTGTTGTTTCAAAAATTTCGTTTACGGCCCAAGATGCTAATGGTGGCTTGCTGTCTCTGGCATTATTTTCGGACGCATCGCTGTATATACAGTCGATAATCATTCCATCAGGCATTTGATAATCGAACATGGAGCGCACCTGGTTTTTAGCCAGGTCAGGTGCGAAATGAGCCAATGCAACTGCATGTTTCCAGGAATCCCATCCCCAGAATCCCATGAAATAACCGACTCCGTGACTGGGAACGACTCCTTCGTGGAAAAGGTCGCCACGTGACGTTTTCCAGTTGGAAATAAGTGTAACAACTGCTTTTACGGCGATGCGGTTAAATTCTTCCGGCATATCGTTGCGGATTACATTCGATAAATAGTTCTCCCATCGTCGGGATGTCTGTTGTTTATATGACTCGGCTTCAGCTAATACGGATGTGGCTTTTTGGATAACAGACCGTTGTGAAGCGGGATCCGTAAAGAAAGATATGACAATATCGGCTTTGCCGGATGTCGTAGATAATGTCTCGTACCCGTTTTCGTTTGCCAGCAGTCCTGTTTCCGGAGAAAATGTGATTGCAACTCCTTCGCCGTCAGGCGAGGTGATGAGAAATGAGTTTTTTTCAGCGTTGCAGGAGTGATCGTCTGCCAATGCTTCTCCCCAGAAACGGAAGAGGGATTTGTGAGTGCTTTTTACGGATAGTAAAACAGTCGACGCATTGATAAATATAAGTTCCTGTTCAATCGTCCCGTTTTCGGATGTAGCCTTTATATACAGTTTTCCGGGATAATAAATGATTGTATCGGGCTTGTAAACAGTTGCTTTGCTTTCCTCTTCAAAGCAAACATGGACGATACTTTCCGAAATCCATTTCCGCCGGTTCATATCCAGATGAAACGGCCCGCAAAATCCATTGATCCATCTCTCTTTTTCAGGAGGTGTAAATCCGTACCAGGAGCCGTTGTCGGTAAACCATCCGTAACAACGGGTTTTATTTCCGGGAGTATGGCTTATATCAAGAATGTTGCCATATTTGCTTGTAATGCTGTATTGCACTTGTTTTTGTTCCGTACAGGAAAAACATCCTGTGAGAATGACTAAAAAGAAAAGAATATATTTCATATAAAATCTTATATTATCTGAGTGATTTTGCTTTTTCCGGTAAATCGTCGTTTTCGTTGACCGGTATAATCTGGAAACCATAACTTTGTTTTACGGGTGTGATGGTATACTCCGGATGTGTTTTGGCACCCCATGTATTGTCACCGCCGACTCCCATCTGTTGGCAGTCGATATTCAGCCATACCATCGGTTTCTTTTCAATACTGCCTCCATGAATATTTTTAACCATGGAAGGAATGTGCCGGAGGTCTTCTATCGGAAAATTCCATGCACTTACATTCAGTGGTTTATGGGTTGTTCTTATAACTAATCCTTCTCCGTCCTTGTTTTGCAGGGCTACCCAGCGTACATCGGTTTTATTCCCTGTTTCCTGTGCACGTACATAAGGATGATATTGTTCCCATACGGTAGACCGGTATAGATCAATGTCCGCACTGCTTTTCCGATCCCAATAGTTCTCATGGGGGCCACGTCCCAACCAGGTCATATTTTCGTATTCTTCCTTCAGTATCATTCGCATGCCGAAGCGTGGTATTTCGGGCAACGGCTTGTTTCCCGGTTCAAAAGTGAATTCGGTTTTTACTATTCCGTCAGCGTAGATCCAATATTCTGCGCGGCATACAGATTCCTGTTCCGGCATGGAGTAAGTGACTGAGACAGAGCCCGCCTGTTTGCTGTCTGATAATTTGTATATGAATTCCTGTAGTACAAGTTTTTCGCCTGCGTCTTGCCAGGTCTTACAGCGTTCACCGGTTCTGTTTGCTACATCATTGTCCGTCATCGGGCGCCAGAAATTAGGGCGGAATCCTTCGAGCAGGTACTCTTTATTATTAATTTGATAGCCGGTCAATTCTCCGTTTGCTTTGGAAAATGAAATGATTGCGACCGGAGAATTAAATGTGATGATTTCCTTATTTTCGGATAGAGTTAATGTTCCGGTTGTCTGGCGGATGTCTGTTTGTGGCATTTCGACCGGCAAAATCCATTGTGCTGCCGCTGCTATATGTCCCTCCGGAACAAGCGACGTAGAGTGTTTTGTCGTGGCTGTCAGGTGAAGGAAATATTCGGTTGCCGGTTTTCCTTTGAATACAGGGTATGGAATTTTTACCTCTGTTGTTTCATGTGGTTTTACAGGAGGAACATTTAATACTCCTTCATATAGTACAAGGCCATCTGATTTGATCATCCATTTATAATCATAAATATCGGAACTGACAAAATCATGCCGGTTTGTTATTCTTACTGAATTTTCTGAGAAAGGAATATTTTCAAAATGAATGTACTGATATACACGTTTTACTTCCCAGATGTGAGGATGCAGGCTACGGTCTGCAGCAACCAAACCGTTGGCGCAGAAGTTTGAATCATTTGCTACCCCCACAAAGCCCATGTCCCCTCCGTATGCCCAGATGTCACGTCCGTTTTCATCTTTGCGAGCAAAAGTTTGATCTACCCAATCCCAGATAAAACCTCCCTGCAGATTTTCATATTTATATATTAAATCCCAGTAGTCGTTTAGGTTTCCGACACTGTTACCCATGGCATGCGCATATTCACAGAGGATCATCGGTCGTTCCTGCCGTTCATTGGCCCACTGGCGTAAGGCCCAGATGCGTGCATACATCGGACAGTAAATATCTGATAATCCGCGCACACCCCCTCCTTCATACTGAACGGGACGGCTAGGATCACGTTGTTTAGTCCATTGATAAATTGTTTCAAAATGTTTACCGTATCCGGATTCGTTTCCTAAGCTCCATGTAATGATCGATGTAAAATTTTTATCCCGTTCAACCATGCGTTGCATCCGTTCATTAAACGGAATGTCCCAATTCTCCCAATCGGCCAGCGTGTTTGTGGTTGGATGATCGGTCATACCGTGGGATTCTATGTTTGCTTCGTCAACCAGGTAAATGCCATACTCGTCGCATAGTTCATACCATTCGGGGTAATTAGGGTAATGTGAGCATCTGACTGCGTTAATATTAAAAAGCTTCATCAGACGGATATCTTCAATCATACTTTCTATCGTGATCGTACGCCCTGTATGCATATTATGCTCGTGGCGGTTAACCCCTTTTATCAGGATAGGCACACCATTGACCTGGAGCATTCCGTTTCTGATTTCCACTTTACGAAAACCGAAGCGATGTGCAAAAGATTCCGTAATATTGCCTTTCTTGTCTGTTGTCGAAACAATTAAAGTATATAGATCCGGTGTTTCGGCAGTCCATTGTTTTACCTGTGGAAGTATTTTATGAAAGGAAAGCAGTGTGTCCGCATTACTTCCGGCTTTCAGGAAGGATGAGGCGATTATTTTGTTTCCGTCTGATAATTTGAGTTGTACACCTGTCCCTTTGTTACTTGCCCTGTTATCTAATGTAATATTTATATCCAGGATGCCATCCTGATAATCATTTGTCAGATCAGCTTTTATTTCAAAGTCTTTAATCCGTATTTTGGGACGTGCGATTAGCATTACATCCCGCTCAATTCCGCTATACCGCCAGTAGTCCTGTGCTTCGAGGTAGGATCCGTCACTGTAACGGTACACTTCAACCGCAAGCTGGTTCTCTCCGGGCTTCAGATAGTTGCTGATCAGAAATTCAGCAGACAAACGGCTGTCTTCGCTGTAGCCGACGAGTATTCCGTTGACCCAGCAATAAAACGCTGATTCTACTCCTCCGAAATGAAGGATGATATCGTGTCCGCTAAAATTTTCCGGAATGGTAAATGTTGTTTTATAGGATCCGACAGGATTGTAATCATGCGGAACATAGGGTGGGTTGGCCGGGAAGGGATACCGTGTGTCCGTATAAATAGGCGCATCGAAACCTTGTAGCTCCCAGCTCCCCGGAACTGTAATATCATTCCATCCTGAAATGTCGTATTCATTTTTATAAAAGGACTCGGGGCGTGACGCTGGATTTTTGGAAAAATGAAACTTCCATGTTCCGTTTAACATGTAGGTTCTTTTTTCGGAAATATCTTTATTCAGTGCTGCTTTTTCCGATGAATACGGAACGAAGTGAGCGTGCATTGTTTCCCTGTTCAGTTGATTTATGGCAGGATTTTCCCATTCTTTAGACTGGGCATAAGAAGCAAAGGAGAAAAGGAACAGGGAAAAACCGATTATATACTTTTTCATATTCATACGATTCGAAGATAAAAGACAGGTGGAAGGGAGGATTTACTCCTCCCTTTGTCCCGGTTTAATAATTAAAATGAAAAAACTCTATTGGATAAAAAATGGGTTTATATATTCTTTAATTAATTGCGTTATTTGTATTGGCTTCCTGTATGGGGATCGGATAAAAATTGTTTTTAGCAGGATCGAAATTAGTACGTCCTGCAGCCTGCAAGGCTTCTTTTGTTTTTCCCCAACGGCGCAGGTCGTAAAAACGCATATTTTCCAATGGGAACTCCAGCATGCGTTCATGTTCGATCTGGCTGCGTACTTCCTGTTGCGATGTTCCATTCATGACGGGCATGTCGGCACGTTCGCGAACTTGATTAATGAGTGTTATCGCTTCTGCTGTACGACCTGATTCATTCAAGGCTTCCGCTTTCATCAACAGCACATTGACGTATCTCATCAGTATGATATTCGGAGCAAAATAGCTGGTTGTCAAACCGCTGAGATCGGCAGGCATATATTTTCTGAATGTCGGCTTGTCCGCACCTTCGAACCAGTAATCATATGTATTGCCGTATACACGCGCGGCATCCTCGTCGTTGAAGTATTCATCTTTAAAAAAGATTGTTTCATAGAAGCGGCTGTCATAACGCCCCGTAGTCGCGATTTTTCCTTCTTTTTTATAGGCGCTTATCAGTTGTTCCGTCGGAAGGATTTCATCCCAGCCCCATAATTCCGAGCAGCCGATAAAACGGTGTAATTGTGTGCGATAGCGTGCGCCGTTGGATGTGTTTAGCGTCAATTGCAGTTCGAATATCCCCTCTTTTGAATTTTTGTTGCTTCCGTCGAAAAGCGAGCTGAAATCTTTCACTAACTCATATCCGGTAACATGATTGAGCGCACTGATCGCAGCATTCAGATGGGTTTCTTTCTTGTCGGGTTCCTCATACGCCCTTGTCAGGTGTGCCCAGCCTAAAAAAGCATATGCAGCTCCTTTCGTAGCACGGCCTAACGTTTCGGTGGTTCGCCCGGCAGGAAGGGCAGTCGCTTTGGTGAAGTTTTCGATGATAAAGTCCCATGCTTCGGCACGACTTGCAGGCGCTTTGTCCAATTCATTGGTGGATGTAATGTATTTATCACGTATAATGATCTGTTCCCAGTTGAGTAACAGTTTCATGTGGTAATATCCTCTCAGGAAATAGCCTTCGTTCTGTATCATGGCGCGGTCTTCTTCGGAAATCATGTCGGCCGGAATGTTCGGAAGATTTTCTATGACCTGGTTACTGTAGTTGATGCCGTAGTAATTATCACGCCAGTAGGCTGTGAATTGGGAATTACCATTAGTGTAGTTGAAGTTTGCCAGTTCAATCCAGTTCGGATAATTGTAGGCATCCGATCCCGGTTTAATGATATCTTCGCGGTAGGCTTCCACCGGAAAATAGACTTCGGGAAATTCCCATGTATCAGTCGATGCCTCCAGTTTCGAGTAAGCTGCTGCTAATCCGGCTTCGGCGTCGGATTTATTTCTCCAGAATGAATCCGAAGTCAGTTCGTCGGGCGATTGTACTGTCAGGAAATCTTCGCAACCAGCGATAGTTCCGGCTAATAATAGGACAATGGCGGTATATTTTAGATGCTTCATGATTATTTATATTAGAATGGTGAAACGATTAGAATGTAAGTTGTAAACCGAAAATATAGGAACGTGTAAATGGGTAGATATGTGTATCAATACCGGCATTCAGCACAGATGTACGTGAAAATTCAGGGTCGATTCCTTTATAAGAAGTGATTGTAAACAGATTTTCTGCACTTGCGTAGATGCGTAAACGTTCTATCTGTATTTTTTTCAGGATAGGTACCGGAAGAGCATAGCCTATCTGCAACTGGCGCATACGGATATAATCGCCTTTTTCCAGGAAGCGGTCGGATTCGCGCGCGTTTCCGTTCATATCCTGCAGTACCGCGCGGGGAACATCCGTGTTGGTGTTTTGCGGAGTCCAGGCATTCAGTGTTGTTTTCAAAAAGTTGGATCCGGAGCTCATTCCTTCGTAGAAATAACGGTTTGCATTGTATAATTTGCCACCCCATCCGCCTCCGATAAGGAAAGAAATGTCGGCACCTTTATAACTTGCTCCAAAAGAAAGATTGGCTTCCACTTTCGGGATAGCAGCTCCACAATATTCTTTATCATCTTCATCGATCGATCCGTCTTTGTTTACATCGAGAAAACGGATATCGCCCGGTTTTGCATTGGGTTGTAACAGTTCTCCCGCGTTGTTTTTATGAGCGGCAACTTCAGTCTCATTCTGGAAGATACCATCCGTGCGATACAGGTAAAATCCGGCAATCGGTTTGCCTACCCGTGTTTGTGTCGGAAAATGTTCCGTACCCCATTTCAGCCCTTCTCCGTATAGCGCCTGATTCGGGTCGGATAGTTCCGTTACCTTGTTACTTGTTGTTGTAAAGTTTATGCCTACGTTGTAATCGAAATCTCCGATTTTGTCGTTCCAGTTTAATTCGATCTCGACGCCGGTATTCCTGATTTTTCCGACATTCATGATCGGATTCAGAAGACCTACGGAAGGAGCCAGTTTCTTTGTAATCAACATGTCTTCCGTTTGATTATAGTAATAATTGATGGAGCCGGAAAGTTTACCTTTCAGCAGGCCGTAGTCGAATCCGATATTTTTTGTATCGGTTGTTTCCCATTGCAGGTCGCGGTTTGCCAGTCCCATCGCGATGCTCCCCGGCCATGGAGTAGAACCGGAACCTTGTACGGATCCTCCGTATAGATTATTATATGTAGATATCAAGGCCTGAAAATCGTAGTATCCCAAGGCCTGTTCATTACCTAAGCGTCCCCAGCTGGCGCGAAATTTCAGGTTGCTTATCAGTCCTCCTTGTGGAAAGAAGCCTTCTTCGGATATTCTCCATCCCAGGGCAACTGATGGAAAGAATCCCCAACGGCTGTCTTTACCGAATTTGGAGGAACCGTCTTCACGGAATGTCGCCTGTATCATATATTTACCGGCGTATGAATAATTCAGACGACCGAAGAATGAAGCCCGACGGTATTCGTAAAGAGAACCTTCACCTGTATAGGTGCCTCCTTTTCCGGCATTGATCGTGCTGAAGTTCGGATCAAGGAATCCGGCGGCCTTTTCACTTGTTACTAATTGTCCGTCTTTTACTTCATAAACAATTGTTTTTCCCTCGACAGCGACACTATTCCAGTTGTAATCCTGTAATGTGATGGAGCTACCGGCCATCACATTCAGAGAATGATCGCCAAATGTGTTGTTAAATGTCAGGATATTGTCGATTACCTGTTCCTGCCAGTATGACGACGATTCGCTATGATAAGGATATTCCGTCGGAGATTTTACGTCTGCGACATAAGGAGGTGTGTGGTATTTATATCGTTGGTGATCCCCCTGGTATGAATAAGATGTACGGAAATTCAGCCATTTGGTAAAGTTGGCTGTCACTGAGGCGTTTGCAGTGATGAAATAGCTATTGGTCACCGCTTTCCGATAGTAGTTGTCGGCCAGTACGTTTCTGTTGCTCGGCAGGCCGTTACCGGTGGCAAGTCCGAATCCGTATTCTTGTGTGTCGTCGTAAACAGCTACTAAGGGTGAGATCATATATGCCTCTTTAAGGGAATATTGCGGCTGATTGTTTTTGGTTGCACGAAAACCGAGGTTTGCGTCTACATCGAAGATGTTTTTGCTGACGGACAGTTTCATACGGGCATTGTCCTGTTTGAATTGATTTCCCAGTAAAACGCCTTTTTCGTCGGCATGATTATAAGAAATCGAATAACGTGCTTTTTCGCTGCCTCCGCGCAGACTGACCATGTAATTCTGGGATAATCCGGAACGGAAGACTTCATCCTGCCAGTTTGTGTCGATATTGCCGGGATTTGTGATGTATCCGGGTAACTCTACTGCGTTGTTGGGAAATTGTCCATTATAATTTTCGTACATCTGCTTGTGTACCTGTACATAGCCTTTTGCGTCGAGCAATTCAAGTTTTTTTGCGACGTGTGTGGAGTTTACATAAGCATTGAAATCAATTTTCAATTCATCTTTTTTGCCGTTTTTGGTGGTAATTAAAATGACCCCATTTGCGGCTGTAGAGCCATAAATAGCAGCTGCGGCGCCATCTTTCAAAACCTCCATGGAGGCAATGTCCTGAGGGTTCACACTGTTGATGTTTCCGGGAAATCCGTCGATAATATATAACGGTTCGTTATCTCCGAATGATTTTACGCCGCGGATTTTAACCGAAACACCTGCTCCGGCATTTCCTCCCGATTTACGGATATTTACGCCGGAAACTTTACCTTGCAGGGCCTCGGCCGGGTTTGTTGTGGCTCGGCTGGCTAACTCATCCACATTTACGGATGAAATAGCTCCGGTAAGATCGCTTTTTTTCATCGTTCCGTAACCTATGACGACGATTTCGTCTAATGATTCCAAATCTTCACTTAGTCTGACCGTCAAGAAAGATTCTCCTTTGTAAGTTATTTCCTGTGCTCGGAACCCTATGTAAGAGAAAACAAGAATATCGCCTTGTTTGAGTGAGATCTCAAATTCTCCGTCGGGATTTGTCGCCGTTCCTTCGGATGTACCTTTCTTAATGACATTTACCCCTATAGCAGGTTCGTTTAAATCGTCGTATACGATACCTTTGACTAAAGTGTTCTGTGCGATTCCGGTAAATACGGAGAAGATGAAAAGGCACATACTTAGGATAGTGATCTTGATAACAGATACGGTGCGTAATCGGTTTTTGATTTGCGTAATTTTCATAACATTTCTGAATTAGTTAAAAAGTTTCTGCAATATTAGAGAATCAAATAACCTTTGTCAACCTTTTCAGATCCTATTTTATGTCTACAAAATGATGAAAATCGAATAAATTATATCTACAATGTTAATATTTATTTTGTTGATTGTTAATAGTTTGATTTTTTTAATTGTACTACATTTGATCAAATGAAGTGCAATTAAAAAATGCGAATTTATTATTATCCTGCATGTCTCAAATGCTGTTCATGTATTCAGTCAGGCTGTCATCGGTTTCCAGATTGAGGTGTTTGCGTAGCCTGTAACGCGCCATGTTTACCGTTTTTGGAGTAGAATTTATAATGGATGCGATTTCTTTTGTGGATAATCCGATGCGTAGCAAGGATGCCAGTCTTTGTTCGTTTTTGGATAAATTAGGGTGTAATAGGGACAGCTTTTGGATAAATTGTCCGTTTATTTCATCAATCAGCAATTCTGTTTCGGTACTTTGCGTATCAAACTGTGAAATGTATGCATTAACACTTCGTATGTGACGCTCCGCTTCCGGGCCGGATAGCTTATATCCCTCCTTCAGTTTGGTCTGTATTCCTGTCAGAAGGTTGTTGCGGCTACTGATGAAAAAGGCCAGATTTGTCAGTTCTTTCCGGTTGTGTTCAAGTTCCAGCTGGGTATTTTCTGCCTCATGTTCCGTTTGTTTCAGTTTCAGCGCCATTAATTCCTTTTCCTGGTTTTTCAGCTGTTGTGACGCTTCCAGCAATTGCATCTTTTTTTGATGGCGATAGTGATAGACCGAATAGGATAATGCTAAAAAAAGTGCAATGCCAATCAATATTGCGATATAGATCCAAAGGTGGAGGTTGCGGATCTGAAAGGCTTGTTCCTGTAATATCATCTGTTGTTCCTTGTCACGCAGGCGTTTTTGGATGATATTAAGCTCGATTTGCCTCATTTCATTGATCGCCAGCAGTTCTTTTTCTGTTTCATATAATTGCAAAAGGTACCGGTAGGCTTGCTGATAATCTTTTTTTGCTTCATAAACCCATGATTTGTATCGGTAATTGTCTGAAATCAATTCTTTGGCATTTATCTGTTTGGAAAAATCCATTGCCGTATCTAATGCAGCCAAAGCTTTATTGTAGTCACGCGCGTAATAATACTGCGTACCTAAATTATTGTAGTTTTCACCTAAAGACCAGATATTGCCGAACGATCTGTTGAGATTGATTGCTTCATAGAGCATGTTTATCTTTTCGGGAGTATCACCTTCATATAGGCAGAGGTTATTTAGATTGGCGGCTACGGATTTTGTGTTGTTCATTTTTCGATTGATATCCAATGCTTCTTTAAAATATTGTTCCGCATGTATATTGTCCGGAACCTGTATGTATACCAACCCCTGTGAGTTATAACAGCGTGCCAGATTCAGGGAATCGTTTAATTTTCTATAGATATCCGTTGCTTTATCTACGTATGCGGCCGCCTGATTTAAGTCTCTCAGTTTTAGATAGGCGCCGGAAAGATGTAAATAAATATGCGCTTGTATCTGCAGGCAGTCAGCAGGACATGTTTCCATCGCGTTTGTCAGCACCTCAAACCCCATATTGAAATCGCCCTGATTCATGTAGGCCTCACCCAGTATGGCCTGAGCCATGGTTATATAACTTTTATTTTCTGTCTTCTGGGCTTCCGCAATCGCTGAGTTCGAATAGTATATAGCCTTTGACGGATCGGCTTTCAGCATCTCCTCTGCTTTCCATAATAAATCTTCAATCTGTCCGGAATTGTCTTTTTCTTTGGCAATTGCTGACAGGCATAAGATTAAAAATAGAGTATATAGGGTTAACAGTCGATTTTTCATGCTTTTTATGGTCAATTAATATGCTTTGTTCCGCAACAAAGATATTAATTTTTTGATTTTATAACCCATAATTTCGTTTCTGGTGGAATAATTCGAATC
The DNA here is from genome assembly GCA_031285685.1 of Tannerella sp. Classification (GTDB taxonomy): domain Bacteria; phylum Bacteroidota; class Bacteroidia; order Bacteroidales; family Tannerellaceae; genus Tannerella. Next base: position 1,124 of record JAITVS010000012.1, on the reverse strand, counting down.
ACTAATACCTTTGGATTGAAACGAAAGAGCCGCATCAACGATCAAAACAGGTATCCGAGTCCGATTTTGGCTTCTCCGACTGAATAGGATATATTATCATGATAAACATATTTGCTTTTTCTATAATAATATGACAAGTCGGTATATAAATCTAAATGTTTATTGATTTTGTAGTTGAAGGATAAAGTCAGCAGGCTTAACCGGGCATTACCTTTATCTCCTTGGGCATTCAAATATAACTGATCTTCATAAGATAGCTGAGATAAATCAATGTCGGGATCATATCCTTTCCATGTGAAAATGTGATAATTCTCAAAATTGAGAGCCAGTTCCATCTTTGATTTGAACAACATGCCGGCTTTCAGTTTATTGCTATATCCACTACCCAGGTTATAATCACGGTCTATATCATTATAATAATCCGTTAAACTACCCCCAAGCAATATTGCATTGACATGAACCGCCATGAAAAATGCATTGTTTTCCGAAACTTTTGACTGATACAGCATTCCTCCGCCGAAAGCTGCCGCTTCCGATATCCTGTAATAATGAATACCTTCTTTGTTTACACCTCCGGAACCTTTATATTCACCACCATATGAATCATAATAATCAAAATGTTGGAAAATACCCAGTATCATTTTTCCTGATTCCTTTTTCAATTCGATTTCCTTGCCAAAGATCAGGCCGATGGCATTGACATTACTTAAAAGCGGTTGTTTATCGGAAATCAAATTAGCCCCGGCTTTAAATGAAAAATAACTGTATGGACTCTGCCCGTCGCAAGAGAAAGGATCTCCGTATATCAGAGAAGCATCTATATACATCGAGTTGCTGATTCCCTTAAATATATCAGAACTCTCACTCAGGGCTTTGTAGCTTGACCTCAATACAAATAAAACAGGTATATCTTCGAAAGAACGGCCTTTGAAGTTTCGTTTTTTCCAGGCGTCTCCGTTCAGTATGCGATTTAATCCGTTCATCGGACAGATGGCTGTAGCCAAAATATGGGTCAGTCCGAAAACCCGGTTGCAGTAACTGACTTGTTATGCACACAACATTGATAGCCTATATAGGAAGAATGGTATATCAGCAACTCCTCTGAACTGCCTTCTAAAGGCTTT
>JAITVS010000398.1 GCA_031285685.1 Tannerella sp. | reverse complement strand
TCATGTTTGCTGTCGGCAAAATAGTCACATAAGCCAGGTTCCAAATGTATGCAGCCTGAGGCATTGTTGGCGTTACCGTTTGCGGATAATCATTGTATAGCGCATCCTTATTCATGCTTATGTCTGTTCCTTCATGAAATAAAATAAAGGAATTCGTCGTATTATCATTGGTCACAAAGTAAGCATTTCTTAGCCTCGCATGAATAGCAGTCAGGCTGGTTTCAAATCCGGCTTTATTCGTCAATATGACTTCCGGATTAAAGAAGCTTTTCGGAACTTCATTCAGAATATCATCATTACAGGAAAACATCGTTCCCATGTATAACAAAAGAATTATATTCATTCTTACATATACAAATATGTTCTTCATAATCTTTTCTATTTTTTAATTGATTAAAAACTAATATTTATCCCTCCTACAACGGAACGAGGCATTGGGTAGCTCAATGAACTTTCCGCAGCATTTTCAGGATCAAAACCCACATAATCAGTAAAGGTATACAGATTTTTAGCGCTGACATAAGCTTTCAACGAGCCTATTTTCCATTTTGAAATCAATATTTTCGGAAACTCATAAGAAAGAGACACGTCTTGTATACGGACAAAATTCCGGTTCTCGTAAAAACCATGTCCCAATGCATTCAGATAAGTTAAAGCCGGTCGTGAGTTTGACCGGTTTTCTTCCGTCCACCAGCCTGCGTCGATTCCACCCATGGCCCTCTCTGGAAAATTAGGCTGTGGCCGTGAACTACCCATCATACCCAAAAGACTGAAATCACTTTCCCAACCCAGTAACGAATTCAGGAAAACCGACAATGACCAGTTGCCATAACGAAATGTATTTGTCAACCCCCACCGGTATTTTGGCTCTCTCTGAGAAAGAACGACCCTGTCTTCGGAATTGATTACCCCATCGTCATTCTGGTCTACAATCTTATAATCTCCCGCCTTAAAACTGTCCGGTATATCATCTCCAACCTGCCACACTCCAGAGACTTCATAATCATAATTAACAGAGACGGGCTGACCGATAAACCATTTATTTCCGATATCATCATCTTCTCTGCCGTCTCCATCCAGATCACTCCGGTATAAGTGGACAATTTTATTTTTATTAGTTGAAAATGTAATATCCGTATTCCATTCGAATTTTCCACTTCTGACATTCACCGCATTAAGAGTTATTTCTATTCCTTTGTTATTTGTTGCACCGATATTGGACATCACGCTTGTAAAACCTGTCATAGTCGGTATAGCCCTACTTAACAGCAAATCTTCCGTATCCATATTATAATATTCGATCGTACCTCCGACACGTCCCTCCAACAAAAGAAAATCAACAGCTAAATTCATCGATTTGGTTGTTTCCCACTTCAATGAAGAATTCGCCATGGAAGACGGATATATCCCTATATATGTAGAGCTTCCATCACCAAAAACGTATTGTACATTATCCGTCTTACTTAGCGAGGAATAGGAATCGATCGCCTGATTACCGACTTTTCCGTAAGAAAGCCTCAGTTTTAACATGTCAATAGGCTTGACGTTTTTAAAAAAGCTCTCATCCGAAGCAATCCATGCAAGCGCGACAGAAGGAAATGTCGCATATTTGTTATTATCCCCGAACACGGAACACCCATCGCGACGAGCTGTCAGCGCAAGAAGATACCGGTTCATAAATGTATAGTTCAAACGAAACATAGAAGATATCTCTTCCAATTCACTGGCATCGGACTTAGCTTCCTGTACACTGGCTAATGCCAGATTGTTCCAGCCCAGCACATCATTCACAAAATTAGAACCTTTCGCAGTAGTGTTTTCTGTTTCACGATGGCTTCTTCCATACATCAACGTCGCATGGACACGATGATTTTTACCAAAATAACGATCATAGTTCACAATATTTTCCATCGACCAGTCATAGCTCTTCTGGTCATATTTACTTGCACTTGCAATCTGAGCTATATTTTCATCTTTATATTCCGGGATCGCATCATATTTATGATACCATCGTAAATTCGGAGATAAATTAAACCGATAGCTTAATCCTTCAATAAACGGTATATCTACCAAGGCGTAAACATTCGCAAAAAGATTTTGCCGGATCGTTTCATTTTTTCGTGTCATCGGATCAAATAACGGGTTCATTGCGTACGCATTGCTATCGGATGTCGGCCGGGAGGTAGGCTTTGACGAACCATCGTCTTTATAAATGGTCCCAAAAGGACTCAGATAATATGCATTTAAAACCGAAGCAACGACACCTGACAAGTCTCTGTGCGAGAATTGGGAAGTTACACCAACCTTCAGCCAATCGGTTATTTTAGTATCCACATTCATCCGGAAAGATAACCGATCCGCCTTATCATTGTATATGATACCTTTTTCTTTTGTCAACGCGCCCGAAACAAAATAATTAATCCGCTCGGTCATCCCTGAAACACTTAAGTCGTACGACTGCACCACGCCGGTTTGAGATGCAATATCCCACCCGTCAATTGTTTTCCCGGCCAGATAGTTTGCCCTTTCCGAATCCGACAAATATTCAGCGACTTTAGCCGGATCCGATTCAAGGCCAACTTTTTTCCGATAGTCGAGCCTTCTTTCCAGATAACGTTCCGGCGATAATAATTTCATCTCATTACTCCAATCCGAAACGCCTGCATACGTATTAAAACGGATTGTCGGTTTTTCGGTCTGCCCCTTCCGGGTGGTAACCAGGATAACGCCATTTGCTGCCCGCGATCCATAAATTGCAGAAGCACTGGCATCCTTCAATATTTCCATGCTTTCAACATCGTTTGCATTGATTTCGGAAAATGAACCGTTAAAAAACATACCGTCCACAATTATCAGCGGATTATTACTGGCTTTAATAGATCTTTGTCCACGGATCAAAATCGTACCCTCCTGTCCCGGACGGCCATTATCGGTAAACTGAACCCCGGCGACCCGCCCCCTCAATGCCTGAGACACGTTCGAATTCGGTAGATTTTCCATTTTCTTCATATCAACCTTAACGACAGAACCGGTTACATTTCGCTTACTCTGGCTACCGTACCCGACAACAACGACTTCATCCAGTATCTGGGTATCTTCCTTCAATACGACAACAATGCTTGTCTGATTACTAACGGACACATTCTGAGTGATATATCCGATATAAGAGACTTCCAGTATGCCATTGCCTGCAACAGACAAGGTAAACTGACCATCCACATCGGTTATCACTCCGTTTGTAGTACCTTTTTCAACTACATTCGCCCCAATAATCATATCTCCATTCTCGTCCGTTACAATTCCGGATATCTGTTTTTTATTTTGCTGCAATGATAAAAGATTGTTTCCCGGATTCAATTCATCTTTTTTATACAATACAATATGTTTATCTTCGATTGTATAGCCTATATTTTTTCCTAAAAACAGTTCATTCAAGATCTCTGAGACAGTCTTGTCTTCCAAATCGACAGACACTTTACGGTTGGCATCAATCTTTTTCGTGTTATAAGTAAAATGAAATCCGCTTTTATTTTCTATCTCGGTCAATACCTCCTGTATTGTTACATTGCTTAATAACAAAGATAACTTTGCCGTTTGTGAATGGGCCCGATTTGCAACAGAATGCAATGTTCCCAATAGAAGAAAGATACAGATACATCTCATAATTGATAAGCTTTTTCTTCTCGATGACACACTTTTCGTATGCCATGATTTGTTTTTCATGAAATAAGTCATAATTTTGTAAAGGTTTTGTTTGTAATAAATTTAAGTATCACTTATGCGTTACCCGCAAAATCAGAACCGGGGATGGTGGTGCATCTTCGGTTCGTTTTTTAATTTTTCTTTTTTTATTCCATAGGCATCCTGTTTATTGTTTAAAAATTTTTATGTTATTCTCTTCTATCTCATAGTCCAGTTCGCGGGTTTCTCTGAGACGTTCCAGTATTTGCACGACATTTTCTTTTTCAGTTGATTTTGAGGTAAACAAATCGTTCGCTAATTCATCATCAAGAATGGTAATATTGAGATCATATTGACGTTCCAGGTCTCTAACAATAGAATACAGTGGCTGATTTATATAAGAAAATTCACCGGTCGTCCATGAATTGATTCCGTTCAACTCATTTTTTTTGAATAGAGTCATGCTTCCATCCTGAGAAATAGAGACCTGTTCATTCGGCCTTAGCGTTAGTTTGTTCAATTTATCCTCCGTATTCAACTCTACGCTCCCTTCCATTAAAGTTACATAAGTCAACTCATTTTCGTAAGATTTTACATTAAATTTCGTTCCCAGAACATTTACGGTGATCAATGAAGTCTTTACTTTAAACGGATTTTTATCATCTCCTTTTACTTCGAAATAAGCTTCGCCATCCAGACAGACATTTCTGTTTTCAGCCGAAAAGTCCGTCGGATATCTTAACCGGCTTCCGGCATTTAACCAAACAGCAGATCCGTCCGGCAACAATAACCGGGCGCGTTGTCCGTTCGGGACTTCAAAAAGGGCATATTCATCCGCTAAAGAATTTTTTTGAGAAATCTGATACAACGAATAAATGCCGATAGTCAACAACATAACAGCAGCATATCTGACAAGCTGAACGGCGATCTTACGAAAGTGTGTTTTACGCGTTTTTTGCTTCAACTCATTGAGCTTACGACTGGCATAGACACGGTCTCCTTTTTTTTCCTGCATCATCACAAGGGATAATGTATTCAACTTATCTGCAAAATTTCTCTGCAAAGCTTCATCCGTATCCAACTCTTTCAATAATTCCTGTTTCTCCGTATCAGACGAAAGGCCTAAAATATATTTATCCAGATTATCTTCCATGGCTTCATTTTTCAATCGTTATATATTCAAGTCGAATGAAACCGATTTTATAACTACCGGAAATGTGTTAAATAATATGAATTGCAGACAATATGGCTACAGAAGCCCTAAAAAGATAAAGATATACAAGTAATCTTTTAAAATATCTTTCAATTGTTCCTTTAATATCTTCAGGGCTTTGGTTATCTGGTTATTCACCGTACTGACGGAGATACTGTATTTATCGGCGATTTCCTGTTGGCTTAACTCGTCAAACCGGCTTAAAATAAAAATCTCCCGACATTTTTGGGGAAGTGATTGTATGGCCTGATGTATGATTGCATTTAATTCTTTTTCATACAGAACATTTTCCCCGAATTGTTCCATAGCATACAATCGGTATTGTAATTCATGCATTTGTAATTCGTATAATTGTTTCTGTTTTTCTGCACTTATCATCTTATGACGCAGAAAATCAATACTTTTATTCTTTGTCAGCTTAAACAGGTAAGAGGGTATATTCCGAAGATAAGGCAATTGTTCTTTTTGCTCCCAGAAAATCAGAAAAACATCCTGAACTATATTTTCCGCATCTTCTTCCGACAAAACATATTCTTTGGAAAAACGAACCAACTTCGGATAATATGACAAATAAAGCTGCTCAAAACTTGTCATATTATTCATATTGATATTTTTCATATACAAACTACCAATAACTTATTTGCCGGATTAATATTAATTCGGCAAATATTCGTTTATTTTTTCAGACAAAAAACTATTGATCATGGTTTTATTCATAAGTAAGACCGTAAATATTCCTTATTTATAAACAGATTGCAAAAACAAATAAAAACAGAGGAACCTTCTCAAAAAAAGAAAAAGCACCTCTGTCAACCAAAACTAAAGCAATTTATTCTTTTTAAAGCAGTTTATCGATCTTTTCTTTAAAAGCTTCTTTTCCTGCCGCACCCACCTGTTTATCGACAAGTTGTCCTCCTTTAAAAAACAGAACGGTAGGGATATTACGTATACCATACTCAGAGACAATATCATTATTATCATCAACATCCACTTTTCCCATTACAACACGTCCTTCATACTCTGTAGCCAATTCATCAATGATTGGTCCTACCATACGGCATGGTCCGCACCATTCCGCCCAAAAATCCAAAACAACAGGCTTGTCCCCGTTCAACAATTCCTTGTAATTTTCATCTGTTACTACTAATGCCATAATTTAATCAATTTATAAAGTTATCAATTTATTCTATAATGAACATTTTCCATATCGCCAAGCATATCTATAAGTTTTTGAGTGACTTCAATTCCATGGGTTTTTGAATACATATTCACAGACACATTTCTTTGTTCATCATCCACAATATCGAAATGTAATGTCGTCTTTCCGCGGTTATCTTTAAAGATAATACGAAACTCTTCCACCAGTGCAGCAGTTAATTCACTAACAGGCAACAGTATACTCAATTTTTCAATCAATTTATCTTTCTCATCCTGCAGAAGAGTTATCATTTTGATCTTAAAATCAAGAGTGCCGATATGTGCACTACGAGGTTCAACCGCAGCTCTGATAAACAGATACATGCCCAACCGGCCAAACTTACCATAGTTGATATAATCATTTCCAAAAAGAGGAATATCACCACTGCCGGTAAAGTCTTCCACGGTAAGGATTCCATATGGACTACCGCGTTTGGTTGTCCCTTCGCGGAATCCGGTAACAATCCCTCCCAGTAATAATTCCTTGTTTCTCAATTCTTCACGTTCGTTTATTTCAGCCATTCCGGTATTACAAACGGAAGTCAGAATCACGCGATATGCATCCAGCGGATGAGCGGAAAGATAGATGCCGATCAATTCCTTCTCTTTATTCAGGCGCTCCAGATCGCTCCATTCCTCACATTTGAACACATCCGGCTTTGCAATATCAACAGCATCATCCGTTCCGAATAGAGAATTGGTCGCCATTTGTTTGTCCATCTGAAATTTCGTTCCATAACGTGATATGATCTCCGTAAAGGTTTCACCTTTTTCATTCGGTATAACAAACGGCTCACGGCGTACCCCGAGATTATCAAAAGCTCCGGAGAGAGCAAGGCTTTCAATCACTTTTTTATTACACGCAGAAAGATTTATCCGTTCTATAAAATCATAAATATCTTTATACGGGCCGTTTTTCTCACGCTCATCTATGATATTCAGGACAGCACCCTCGCCTACTCCCTTAACCGCGGCAAGTCCAAAACGCATATCTCCTTTTTTATTCACACCGAACTTTCGGTGCGACTCATTGACATCAGGACCGAGAACCTGCAACCCCATGGCCCGGCACTCATCCATCGACTTCGTTATTTCCTTTATATTGGACAGGTTACGACTCAACACTGCAGCCATGTATTCCGAAGGATAGTGAGCTTTCAGGTAGGCCGTCTGATAAGCTACCCACGAATAACATGTCGCATGACTTTTATTGAATGCATAAGATGCAAATTTTTCCCAGTCACCCCATATTTTCTCAAGCGTTTTACGCTTATATCCGTTTGATTCGCCTCCGGTAAAAAATTTTTCCTTCAGTTCTTCCATTTTGTCTTTTTGCTTCTTACCCATCGCCTTACGCAGGGTATCACTCTCGCCGCGGGTAAATCCGGCAAGCAGACGTGACAGAAGCATGACCTGCTCCTGATAAACTGTAATACCGTACGTATCTTTCAGATATCGTTCCATAATAGGAATATCGTAAGCAATTTCCGAACGACCGTGTTTACGTGCGATAAACGAAGGGATATAATCCATCGGCCCCGGGCGATATAAAGCATTCATCGCAATCAGATCCTCAAACTTGGATGGCTGTAATTCTTTCAGGTATTTCTGCATACCGGCGGACTCAAACTGGAATGTAGCAGTCGTTTTTCCCTGGCAATACAACTGGTAGGTCTTCTCGTCCTCTATATCAATATGGTCTATATCTATCTCCACACCAGTGGTCTGCTTTACATTTTCAATAGCTTCTTTAATGATAGACAGCGTTTTAAGACCGAGAAAGTCCATTTTAATAAGTCCCGTATCTTCAATAACAGAGCCCTCGTATTGTGTCACAAGAAGCGTCTCCCCGGTTTCTTTATCATCGGCGGTCGAAACAGGTACAATATCGGAAATATCCTGACGTCCGATGATAATACCACAGGCATGAACACCTGTGTTACGAACAGTTCCTTCCAACTGGCACGCAAACTCCAGCGTCTTTTTTATCAGAGGATTCCCCCCTCCCAATTCCGCCTTGAATTCCGGCAGATACTTCAGGCAATTGGCAAGATTCAGTTTCACGGACTGGCCGTCAATCTCGGGCATACGATCCGGAACCAGCTTTGCCAGCCGATTTGATTCCGATAGCGGCAACTCCAATACACGGGCAACATCCTTTATTGCCATTTTTGACGCCATCGTACCATAAGTTATGATATGTGCCACACGGCTATATCCGTACTTATCCGTGACCCATTTCAATACATCACCCCGCCCGTCGTCGTCAAAATCAATATCAATATCAGGCATCGATATACGGTCGGGATTCAGAAAACGCTCAAACAGCAAATCATATGCTATCGGGTCAATATCCGTTATTCCCAGACAGTAAGCGACCACCGATCCCGCAGCGGAACCTCGCCCCGGACCAACCGCAACTCCCATTTCCCTCGCAGCCGAGATAAAATCCTGAACAATCAGGAAGTATCCAGGAAAACCCATTGTTTTCATTGTATTAAGTTCAAACTCAATACGCTCTTTTATTTCATCAGACAAATTGTCGCCATAACGATCATGGGCTTTTTCATGAGTAAGATGCGCCAGATAGTCAGCTTCCAGTTTTATCCGTATCGCCTTTTCATATCCGCCAAGCCGGAGATAATTTTTCTCACCGAATTCAGCCATAAGATCTTTCTCTTCATACTTCTCACGATATTCATCTTCCGTTCCGAATGAAGCATCTATCTCAAAAAAAGGCATCAGCGCTGGGGAGTCTATGTCATAAAATTCTACCTTATCCGCAATTTCAAGCGTATTACCAAGAGCTTCCGGGATATCGGAGAATATGGCATTCATTTCCGCTGTTGTCTTCAGCCATTCCTGACGACTGTAACGCATACGGTTCGGATCATTGATCGTTTTGTTCGTACTAAGGCAAAGTAAGATCTCATGCGCAGCCGCATCTTTTTCATTCACAAAATGAACATCGTTCGTCGCTATCAGTTTAATATTATGCTTACGGGCTATTTCGATAAGCGCCTTATTCACTTCAACCTGCCGCGGATAAACATCCTGTGCCGCATCCGGATCATGCGTTTCATGGCGTTGAAGTTCCAGATAATAATCATCCCCAAACAAATTTTTAAACCACAGAACCGATTCTTCAGCTTTCCGCATATCACCGTTCTGAATATAACGCGGCACCTCTCCGGCCAGACAAGCAGAACAGGCTATAATATCTTCATGATATTCTTCAAGTAATTCCTTATCAATACGCGGACGGCCGTAAAAGCCTTCCGTCCAGGAAGATGAAACCATTTTTATCAGGTTTTTATAACCTTTCAACGTTTTTGCAAGAAGAAGAATATGCCAACCGCTAAGATCTTCCTTTCCGGCTTTGCTATGTCTTCCGTTGCGCGCGCAGTAACATTCGCAACCAATGATCGGTTTAAACAGATGTTCTTTTTCTTCATGTATTTTCCTGGACAGTTTTTTTATCCTTTCATCTTCCTCTTCCGTCGGATTTGCCTTTCCGAGTAACTGCTGCAGTTCTTTTTCGCAATCCTTTACGATTCCTAAATGCTTGCTGTTCTTTTTCTAGACTTTATTAAAAAATTCTTTTGTGCCGAACATATTCCCATGATCGGTTACAGCGAGCGCTTTCATCCCGTCATACTGAGCTTTTTCTATCAGTGCATCAATAGGCGCCTGCCCGTCAAGCAACGAAAACTGCGTATGTACATGTAAGTGTATAAATGGTTCCATATCGTTGCAAAATTAATGATAAAATAGAAGCTTTCATAATAAAGTTTTCAACAACGAATGAAACCCCTGTTTACTCCTGCAGGGTATTTATCATTAAAATTCTATCATCCGAAAAAGGGCCGATCTTCATTCCAACACAAAAAAAGATGCCTGAAACCGACATCTTTTTTTGTTATGAAAAATACGGACAATTCAATTTCCGACAAACGGTACCAATTTGACGGAGAAATCCGGCTTAGCCATATCCTTATCCAACGGAAACATCGGCCGATCAATCCGTTTATAAGGCAGGCTTGGTAAATCCTGATTCACTCCTCCAAGCGTAAGAGCCATCATCCAGTCCGCCTGAATATCGAATAATTCCGGAACAAGATAGCCTAATTTAACAACGACGATATCAGCTTGTCTCAGATCCAGGTTATGTTTCTCAAACTCACGCACAAAATGGAATCCTTTCCGCTTTTCCGTAACGATAACATAAATGCTCCCCACTTTAACAACCACCTCCTTATTTTCCGGATTATCCAGATATATTGAAGTAACAGTTCCCGACAGCTTAACAGGAGGAGCATAACGGTTATCGACCTTCGCCCCGGAAGTTCCCTCCACCTTATTTCCAACCCCGGCTTTTATTGCTTTCGCGACAAATTCCGGACCGGGTATAGAGGCATATATAAGCGTTTTACCATTTCCTGTCTTAAATTCATTACGTTTCAGCAACTCCGTGATAGTCCATGTCACATCGCCTGCGCCACCTGCCGTCGGGTTATCTCCCATATCACTGATAAAAAACGGCTTTTTATCACTGGCAATCGCTTTTTCCAGACAAACGTCCAGCGTAGCTGTAGGCGCAACAAATTCAAAATCATTTCTTACACTCCAGAAATAATTGGCAATATATTCCGCTGTAATAGTAACCAGTTCCTTGTCATCGCCCGTCATCATTACCGTAGCCCGGTTTCGCGGCTCATCCGCCCATGCATATCCGATCCATATTCCACCATCCAGCACACCTTCCGGTGCTGTTGCCGGTTCGAGTATGGCATACAGGGACTTCGCCGGCTCCACACGTGTACTGGTTTGCTCGCCGGCTAACAATATAGGTACGGGAACCCATGCCTTATATTTCGGACGACCTTTTCCCGATTCAATCCGGTCAAGAAGGTTGGTGACCGCCCTTTCCCTTGATTCCATAGAATCTTCATGAGGAGCCAGACGATAACATGTAATAAAATCTGTATTTTCTGCAAGTCTCCAGGTCACATTCCCATGTAAATCCATGCAGGTAGAAATGATGGGTTCTGTCCCTATCACTTCGCGGATACGCACAATCAGATCCCCTTCCGGATCGTCTAATCCGACAACACTCATTGCTCCGTGAATATCAAGAAACATGGCATCGTAAGGCATATTCGCTTTTAACGGCTCAAGAATCTGTTTCACCAATGATTCATATGTTTCCCGCGGAACCGCTCCGCCCGGAGTTGCCCTGGCAATAAATGCAGGATACCATTCCGCATTTTCACGCAAAGGAGTTCCTTCTTTCAAAAACGGATATAAATTAAATATGGCATTCCCGGAAGTTTTACGAAAAGCACTTTCATCACTCAATGCCGGTGAAAAAGTACTTGACTCAATCGCAATCCCCGCAATAGCAACACGAGGCTTCTTTTGAGAATAAACATGCGTTGTTGAAATTGCACACAACGCAAATAATAAAATCAGCAATCTGTTTTTTTTCATAATCGTCTTTTTTCTGATAAATAGTTAATCAATATTTATATGTATGATTTTTTTTCGTGCGGTAAGCTGTTTCTGTCGCTTCGCTCTCTTTTTTTGCAACCTTCGGTCGTATCGCCTTCAATGATCAATTTACACAAAACGCACAAAAGTAGCATAAAAACAAAAAAACTATACTATGCAAATCATTTTTTCAACAAATAAATAAAATATTTTTGTTTTTACGGACTAAAACCGTACCTTTGCGAGCCGTTTTTCATGTTTTGTGCCAACATGCCCGTAGTACACTACAATCGGAAAGCGACATAAATAATTATTAATTAACTAATTAAAAATTTTAAGCAGTGGACACTTTAAGTTATAAGACCGTTTCTGCAAACAAAGCAACTGTAAAAAAAGAGTGGATTGTAGTAGACGCTACAGGTCAACATCTTGGACGTATCGGCTCAAAAGTGGCAAAACTTTTGCGCGGAAAACACAAACCAGACTTCACTCCGCACGTTGATTGTGGTGATAATGTGATTATTATCAATGCAGACAAAGCCGTTTTAACGGGAAAGAAATGGGATGACCGTATTTATTATTCGTACTCAGGTTATCCGGGAGGACAAAAGGAAACAACTCCTGCCGAATTAAAAGAAAAAGGTGAAGATCGCCTGTTTCGTAAAGTAGTGAAGGGTATGTTGCCTAAAAACAAATTGGGTGCTAAATTGCTTGGAAACCTGTATGTATACGCAGGTAGCGAGCATAAACATGAAGCACAACAGCCTAAATCAATAGATATAAATTCACTTAAATAATTATTATGGAAGTTGTAAATGCAATAGGACGACGTAAAGCGGCAGTAGCCCGCGTTTATGTAAAAGAAGGCAACGGCAAAATCACAATCAACAAACGTGATTTAACAAATTATTTTCCTTCATCAATCCTTCAGTACGTTGTAAAACAACCTTTGACAACTTTGAATGTAGCAGAACAGTATGACATTCAGCTCAATCTGTTCGGCGGCGGTTTCAAAGGTCAATCTGAAGCAGCCCGTTTAGCGATTACCCGCGCATTGATAAAAATCAATCCGGAATCTAAACCCGCATTGAAGGCAGAAGGTTTCACGACACGTGATCCTCGTGCTGTGGAACGTAAAAAGCCGGGTAGACCGAAAGCTCGTAAGAGATTCCAGTTCAGTAAACGTTAATATTTGTGAGCCTCTTACAAGTAATATGCGTTTAGTATCTAAATTGTCCGGATTTTTTCTGCATGCGGAAATGTCGTGAAACTACCGGGTAATTGGTGTTTAACAAAAAAGAATGTAAACGATTTAAAAACAAAAAAATGTCAAGAGTAAGTTTTGAACAGTTATTAGAAGCAGGTGTTCATTTCGGGCACTTAAAAAGTAAATGGAACCCTGCAATGGCTCCTTACATATTCATGGAGCGCAATGGTATTCATATCATTGATTTATATAAAACAGTTGCTAAAGTAGACGAAGCGGCGGAAGCGATGAAAAATCTCGCTAAATCGGGACGTAAAATCCTTTTCGTTGCGACCAAAAAACAAGCTAAACAAATCGTTGCCGACATGGCAGCATCAGTTAATATGCCTTATGTGATCGAACGTTGGCCGGGTGGTATGTTAACGAACTTCCCGACAATCCGTAAAGCCGTCAAAAAAATGTCCACTATCGACAAAATGTCCACTGACGGTACATTCGACAATCTATCAAAGAGGGAGAAGCTGCAAATCACACGTCAGCGCGCAAAACTGGAGAAGAACCTTGGTTCTATTGCCGACCTGAACCGTCTTCCTGCGGCACTATTCGTAGTTGACGTAATGAAAGAACATATTGCCGTTCGTGAAGCTAACCGTCTCGGTATACCGGTATTCGGTATGATTGATACCAATTCTGATCCATCCAATGTGGATTTTGTTATTCCGGCAAACGATGATGCAACAAATTCAGTAGAACTGATATTAGGAGCACTTTGCAAAGCTATACAGGAAGGAATCCAGGAGGGTAAAGCCGAACGTGCAAACAAAGAAGACGGAGATGCTGAAGCAGCACCAAAACGTGAACGTAAAACACGTGCTAAAAAATCGGAAGAAGCTGTTGAAGAGATGGTGGAAGAGGCAGAAATAAAAGATGAGGCTTCAGAAGAATAATTACAAATAATAAAAACTAATATATTATGGCAGTAACATTAGCAGATATAACAAAATTGCGCAAAATGAGCGGAGCCGGAATGATGGATTGTAAAAATGCATTGGAAGAAGCCAGTAATGACTTTGACAAAGCAATGGAAATCATTCGTAAAAAAGGTCAGGCTGTTGCAGCAAAACGTTCGGACCGTGAAGCATCAGAAGGTTGTGTTCTTGCAACAGAAAACGGCGATTTCGCTGCTATCGTGGCAGTTAAATGCGAAACTGACTTCGTTGCAAAAAATTCAGACTTCATCGCGATGACACAAAGCTTTCTGGATGCGGCTATGGCTAACAAGCCGGCTAACAGCGAAGAATTGTTGAATACAAAGCTTAGCGACGGACGCACGGTTGAAAATCATATCACAGACCGCGTAGGTGTAACCGGTGAAAAAATGGAGTTAGGCTTCTATGAATTTGTAAAAGATGCTTCCACTATTTCTTACATACACCCGGGGAATAAACTGGCTACAATTGTTGCATTCAATAAAGTCGTAGACCGTCAGGTTGCACGTGATATTGCAATGCAGATTGCAGCCATGAATCCAGTAGCGATTACATCAGCTGATGTTCCTCAGAATGTTGTCGATACTGAAATGCAGATCGCACGCGATAAAGCACGTGAAGCCGGAAAGCCGGAAAATCTTCTTGATAAAATCGCAGAAGGCGCTCTTCAGAAGTTCTACAAAGAAAATACACTCTTACAACAAGAATTCGTAAAAGATTCCAAGTTGACCATCGAACAGTATCTGAAGCAACAAGATAAAGAATTAACGGTTACTGCGTTTAAACGTGTAACTCTAAACGTTGATTAAAAGAATCTTATTACTATAAATAAATGGGTTGTCTGCTTTTTCAGATAACCCATTTTTATTAAACCATCAATAATCATGAAAAATAAAATTTTTATCTACATCTCGTTTTTTCTTGTCATTGGTATCTCCAAGGCACAGGATCTCACAATAGGATCATATAACATACGCAATGACAATAGCGGAGATAAAGAAAAAGGTGACGGCTGGGAACGCAGGTGCCCAATCTTATCACAACAGATATTATTCAATGATTTCGACATCTTCGGAGCGCAAGAAGTTCTGCACAACCAATTAGAAGACCTGCTCAACATGCTTCCGCAGTATGCATATGTCGGTGTAGGACGCGACGACGGCAAGACACAAGGCGAATATGCACCTATATTCTATAAAAAAGATCGTTTCAAGCTTCTGGATTCCGGAAATTTCTGGCTTTCGGAAAATACCGGCTATCCCAATAAAGGATGGGATGCCGCATTGCCGCGTATCTGTACATGGAGTAAATTCAAGGATCTGAAGAAAAAGAAGAATGTATGGTTTTTTAACCTCCATTTTGATCATATAGGCGTTGAAGCCCGTAAACAAAGTGCTATACTCGTTTTGAATAAAATAAAGGAGACGTGCGGTAAAGATGCCGTTATTCTGACCGGAGATTTCAATATTGATCAAACGAATGAGAGCTACAAGCTGCTCGCAGGTTCAGGTATTCTTTATGATACATACGAAACGGCAGAGATAAGATATGCCCTAAACGGAACATTCAATTCATTTGAAAGCGACCGGCTGACAAACAGCCGCATTGATCATATTTTCGTATCTGACAGATTTAAAGTCGATCGCTACGGTATATTGACAGATAGTTATCGTATACCCAAAAACCAGGAGATATTTAATGCCGGAGATTTTCCCAAAGAAGTCTTTTCCACAGAGGCCGAAATCCATATGATTTCAGATCATTATCCTGTAAAAGTGACGTTGTATTACAAATAACAAGACAGGAAAAGCGGGATTATCTTCTTTCGATGATATCCCGCTTTTTTAAACAGATACAATCAAACATCAGTGTCTGACAATGAATCAACCAAGTTTCGCTAACGCTTCTTTTATACGTTTGATTGCTTCGATTATATTTTCATCGGATGTAGCATACGACAGGCGTATACATTCGGGAGCTCCAAATGCGGCGCCTCCTACAGTTGCCACATGACCTACTTCCAACAGATACATAGCAAGCTCTGCTGCATCGTTTACTTTACGGCCATCAGCACTCTTACCGAAATAACTGTCAACTTCCGGGAAAATATAAAAAGCTCCCTGAGGAACATTCAGCTTTACACCCGGTATTTCCTTACAAAGTCTGACAATAAGATCACGGCGGCGAAGAAAAGCCTGGCGCATTTCCTCAACGCAGGACTGATCACCGTTAAAAGCTGCGACAGACGCTTTCTGAGCAATAGAGCAAGGACCTGAAGTATATTGTCCCTGCAACTTATTACATGCTTTGGCAATCCACAGAGGAGCAGCAATAAAACCAATACGCCATCCGGTCATAGCATAAGCTTTCGAAACACCGTTAATAACAACTACCCGGTCTTTTAGTTCATCAAACTGAGCTATACTTTCATGCTTACCAACATAATTAATATGCTCGTAAATTTCGTCAGCCAGAACAATAACATCCGGATATTTGACAAGTACGTCGGCAAGTCCTTTCAATTCTTCTTTACTATAAACGCTTCCTGTCGGATTTGACGGAGAACAAAGTATCAATGCTTTTGTTTTGGGAGTGATAGCCGCTTCAAGCTGAGATGGCGTTATTTTAAAGTCCTGATCAATTCCCGCCGTAACAATAACGTTTGTTCCTTCGGCCAGTTTGACCATTTCTACATAACTAACCCAATACGGCGCAGGCACAATCACTTCATCACCGGAACCGATAATGCTCAGTAAGACATTACACACGGATTGTTTAGCTCCTCCGGATACGATAATCTGATCTGTTGAGTAATCAAGTCCGTTCTCACGTTTAAGTTTATCAACAATTGCCTTACGCAGATCCATATATCCCGGAACAGGAGAATAGAATGAAAAATTGTCATCAATAGCTTTTTTGGCAGCAACTTTGATATGGTCCGGCGTATTAAAATCCGGTTCGCCTACACTAAGATTGATTACATCAATACCCTGAGCTTTGAGTTCGTTGCTTTTTTGTGACATTGCCAACGTTTCCGACGGAGACAAACTGACCAAGCGTGCTGATAAATGTTCCATGTGAATTAATTGTTTGTTGTTAATTATTTATTTTCTCTTTTCGATATTTACTGACAATATGCTATAAAAATCGGGCGTAAAGTTACATAATATTATGCAATTCATGCCCCATTCTTTCTTTTTTTGTGCGCATATAAAATTCATTATATTTGTTCGGAGTCACTTCAATCGGTACATTTTCAACCACCTGAAGGCCATAAGCCTCTAATCCTACGCGTTTTACCGGATTATTGGTAATAAGCCTCATTTTATGAACACCTATCTGGCGAAGGATCTGGGCACCTACCCCATAATCACGTTCATCAGCCCTGTGACACAAATGAAGATTTGCATCCACTGTATCCATCCCTTCCTCCTGAAGCTTATAAGCTTTCATTTTATCCATCAGACCGATACCGCGTCCTTCCTGGTTAAGATAAAGGACCACTCCTTTTCCCTCCTGTTCAATAAGTCTCATCGCTTTATGCAACTGTTCACCACAATCGCAACGCATAGAGCCGAAAATGTCTCCGGTCATGCAAGAGGAATGAACACGTACCAGTAACGGTTCATCTACAGATATTTCACCTTTTATCAAGGCTACATGTTCAAGTCCGTTACTCTTTTGCTTGAACGGAATAAGATGAAATATTCCGTATTTAGTAGGCATTTTCACTTCGACTCCTTTTTCTACGAGAGATTCGGTTTGCAAACGATAAGCAATAAGATCACGTATCGATATAATTTTAATTTCAAATTTCCGGGCCACTTCCATCAATTGAGGAAGACGGGCCATTGTTCCATCTTCATTCAAAATTTCAATAAGAGCTCCTGCAGGATATAAACCCGCGAGCCTTGCCATATCAACGGTCGCCTCCGTATGACCCGCACGACGAAGCACACCGCGCGAACGCGCACGAAGCGGATTTATATGGCCCGGACGACCCAGATCGGACGGCTTCGTTGCCGGATCGGCAAGAGCCAGAATCGTTTGGGCACGATCATATATTGATACACCGGTAGTACAACCTCCGCCGATTTTATCTACCGTAATAGTAAACGGAGTTTCCAGTACAGAAGTATTATGAATAACCTGCATATTCAGATCAAGCTCGTCGCATCGTTCCTCAGTTATCGGTACACATAAAACGCCACGTCCGTTAGTCATCATAAAGTTCACCTTTTCAGGCGTAATTTTTTCGGCAGCTATTATGAAATCACCTTCATTTTCACGATCTTCGTCATCGACAACTATCAAAAATTTACCTTCACGAAAATCTTCAATAGCTTCTTCAATAGTATTCAGTTTATAATTTTGCATAGTGTATTATTTTATATTTTTATCATTGATTATGTTTATCATCTCATCACAAACCTTCGCTGTAACCCTGATGTCCTGATGCAATAGCCTGCGGCGATAAACAGCTATAAGATAAACGATTCCTCCTACAGGAAAAACGATAGCCAATGCTACTCCCATTTTCGGACTTATTGAAAAATTCGTCAGTTGATAATTCTTTATAATCGGAAAATCCATTGTTTTATTAAGAACCAGATTTTGATCCGAATTCTTAAGAATATCCACAACTTCTTCCAGCTTATGAGCGATCGGCTCTGCCTCATAATCTATGCCGCCCTGCTTCCAAAAGGCGAAATAGTGCAACCATCGCTTGTTGTTCGCCAGATAATTATTACAGGAAGTTTTAAGCTGTCGCAACAGTATATCAACCTCAGCATAATCCGGAGCTTCCATGATTACATCTTTCTTTTCTATCTTGCGATACTCCCGCTTTCCGATTAAACGTTTAAATGTATCGATATAGGTTTCGGCATTCAAAAGAACAGAATCATTTACCGCTTTGTAGGTCAGAAAAATACCTAAAGGGAGAAGAACTGCCGAGCTAAGCCACATACCCTGCCACGGTTGCCATATCGCATCACGCGCCATCTTATATCCGATGTTATCTATAATGTAATAGAAAACAAAAAGAAAAACAGAGATAACAGCCGGCGCTCCCAATCCCCCTTTTCTGATGATAGCGCCAAGAGGGGCTCCTATAAAGAAAAAAATCAGACAAGCAAACGAAAGTGTAAACTTCCGGTGCATCTCCGCATAATGCCATCGTATATCTTTCTCGTCATATCTCAACATGGCAGATTTGGCATCATAGTTCATTTGCAGATTTTCAATATTCCTTTTCGAATATGCAAGCAGGGATGCTTTATTAGTAGGCTCCTGCACCCTGTAGAGACTATCAAAGTTTATTATATTTTTCACAGCCAAGGTATCTTTTTCCTGACCAGATTGTTGTGGTCCTGTATTTCTTTCATGACGAGCCAGGGTTTTTCGGTATGACTGCGCATACAAAGCTTTTGATTCGGATTCCTTAATACTGTCAAGCCGTACCGTCATTGAATCTATCGAATGTTGAAGGCTGGCTATATTCTTCCCTACATAACGATCCTGAAACATCGACTCGCTCCTCATATTGAAATTACCGTCAAACTCTATCAACATTTCCATCAAATCGAATGATTCGCGCCTGTACGGAACAGCATCTTTGGCTTCCCTCGCACGATTATTATTTCCTTTCACGTTTTCGAACGATTCGCCGCTGTACAATGTCAGAATTAAATACTTTTTATCTGTAGAGGTTTTGAGCCGGCCGGAATCGGCAACAATAACACGGGCATTATTAAAACCGTCCGTATAATCATAAATCATTACATCTTTCAGTAGTTTCTTTTCTTTATCTTTTTTTCTGACATAGATATTCTTGCCATTTATTTCCCGGTAAAAAATATTCTCCGGAATTTCCAGTTCCGGGGATTTGTGTTTAACGGAAACAAGAAGCGTATAAAACTTCACTTGTGAAACAGGGATGATATTATCCTGAAAAAAAAATGCGGAAACAGCAATAAATATAAGAAAAATTGTAAGCGGCTTCATGATCCGCATCAACGAAATACCGGAAGCTTTCATTGCCAACAGTTCCAGTTGTTCTCCAAGATTTCCGAATGTCATAAGAGAGGCAAAAAGAATTGCCAAAGGAAGCGCTTGTGGAACGAATGTCATAGCCGCATAAAAAAACAATTGCACAAGAACAAGAATTTCAATTCCCTTACCAACCATTTCGTCAACATACTTCCACAAAAACTGCATCAGGAAAATAAACAGACAGATCCCGAACGTCATAATAAATAACGGCAGGAAGGTTTTCAACAAAAACAGATCTAATCGCTTTATAGTGCGCATATCATTATTACACTCCTAACGTCCTTTTCAGTTCATCGACCTGCGAATCCCACAAACTGATAGAATCCATCTTCTCCGACGGTTCCGCAAAATCAGTTATTTCAAGGGCTATAGCTCCGGTCAATTCGAGGGTATGGATACGAAATTCAAAATAGACATTATCACTCTCATCCTCCCATTTGTAACGTATACATACTTCAGGTTTCATATAGATAACCTGAGCCTTTTCCTGTGTTTTATCCCATGAAAATATATATGTATCGCCATCCACATCCACATCATCGGCAAACCAAGATGATAAGCCCGGCGGTGTTGTCAGATGATTCCATAAACTACGTTTGGATACCTTATCAAACACATACTCAATATGAAACTTTTCCTTTTTCATAATTTTATGCGAAGGTAAATATAATATTTGATATATCAAAAAGAAAACTTCATTTTTACTCTCAACCCACTATTAGGTACATCTTTATGATCACGATAGGACAACCTCCAGACATAATCCAGACGTATTAATTTAAATATATTTTCTACTCCCACTCCAAACTCCATATAAGGTTTATCACCCATTATATACGTATTTTCCGGAAAACGATACAAACCTTCACCATCCACATACGGATTGTTTTTATCGCTCAGGTCACCGTACCATCCGCGAAATGTAAGAATCTCACGAAGCTGCATTTTTTTTATAAGCGGCAAACGGTTAAACAGCCATCCATTCATAAAATACGACATTTCCCATGAAACAAAACGATCGTTTATAAACTCCATCGGATCCATCAACGGATATGTTTCCGCTTCAATACTATACGAAAGGTTGGCATTGGGTATCAGTAACATCGGGTATGGAACACGATCCCACACCTGTCCGGCCTGCCCATAGATATCGACATACCCGAAAGGAGACAGCCAGAAGCGCTTACGTATACCTATCTCCGTCCGGTTATAGTTATAATCGGTTCCCAATACGCCTTTACGCGATAAAGTTTGCGTCAACGTTATAATCGGAGCATCCAGAGTGATCGGATAGCGATAATTGCGCGACTGAAAAAACTTCTCATTCGGAGCCCAACGAAGATGAAATTCCAATTGCGCGGAAGTATAATGATCTGCCGGTACTGTTGTACCATCAGCCTGTATCAGAGAGAACGGCACATCCGGAGTCGCCCATTCCTTCAGATGACGAAGCATGACACCATATCCAAGCCCTTTGTAATTTTCGTGATAATAACTGAGTTCCGCCTGTTGCATATAGGTAATCAGGTTATTTTCACGACGTTTAATCAACATAAACATATTGTCGGCATTCGTATACAGGTAATGCTGTCCGATCTGATTGATATCATATTTATATTCGGCCCGGATGTAATGAAACGGAAATTCTTTACGAAAACTTCTCTTTTTGTTAAAAGAATATTCCAAAATAGCATTCCCTTTTGGTTTTTCATCCTTAAATCCATAAGCCATATAGCCGTCAAGGAACAACTGCCGGCTAAGATTAACCGTCGTAGCGCCTCCTACACGCAAACGCAAACCCTCCAAGGCATTTCCGCTTATAAACGTGTTAGCCGGTCCGAACTCAAACTTACTGTCTATTTCCGATGTTTGAATATATCCGTTAATGAGTATATTAATGATCCTTTCGGACCAGAAAAAGAACGGCACTTCACGCAACTGCGCCATCATCTTTTCCACGGATGTTTCCTGTATTTCAGTCGTGCCTTCACGCGCATTATTCCAAAATTCTTCCGTCTGCCGGCGGGCGCCTTCCGATTCCATCACCGGAGCCTTTTCTTCAAACACCGTCATATCTTTCGGCTTTTCAAAAGAATGGTTGCGATACAATGCGATACGCCTGGCATAAGCGCCTTTCATTTTCTTGGTCACTTTAAATATCATCGCGATATCATTCTTGGTAAGAAGCCGGGTGTTGTCGTCCGCACGTATATACTCCTGGCTGATAGACATTTCCCCAACAAAATTCAAATTTATATCACGCGGAACATTCAGTTCTACTTTTTTTACAAAGTAAGTCGAATCCAATGTGACATACAAATGCCCCACAAAGCCGAATGATTCCGAATTAAACGGAGCAAATCCGAGATCGAGGCACAACTCGTTGTCAAGCATCATGGTATCCAATAGATAGTATTTATAGTAACTGGGGCCGATTGAGGACAACGGACTGACAAACCGGTTCAGAAACAACGGAATATTATCCTGAAATATATCTACATCACGAAAAGCCTCATCAACAAACTGCTTGACCCCGTCTTCGGATATCATCTCAATCAATCCCGCACGTTTATACCCTTTCACGATTTTTCTTTCCGCATGAGGTGATTTCCGGTAGAAATAATCCTCTATCGTTTCCTCATTATAAAGAGGCAAAATAGTACGCCCCCTCACGGATGTGGAATCAACATAATCAAATATAAAGTCAACATGTTTTAACACCCAGTTATGACGCGCCTTTTCCACATCGAATTCATCGTTCGCGAATGTCCTCTGTTCGTAAGTATTATAACTGAAATAATCATGGTCTTTCGGACTGTTTTGTTCCCGCCGTGCAATAACATTCCGGGCGAATTCCACCGCAGGGTTATCTTTTTTCGAATACTGCTCTTTCCTGCGACGCACCACCACTTCGGTAAGCTCATAAGAAGCCGGATTCAGGTCTATATTAATCCGGTTCACTCCTTTTTTCAAAGGTACATATTTTGTTTCGTATCCGATATACGATATACTAAGCATGGTGCTATCCGATGTTGCTTTTATCGAATAGTATCCGTTTGCTGCCGTAGCAGTTCCGATCGTAGTCCCCTTCAAAGCAACAGTAACATCGGGCAAGGCCTCTTTAGTTACCGAATCTTTAACATACCCTTCTACCTGTATTGTATATTGTGCATAAATTTTTCCAAACGTCATCGCTACGAGGGAAAATAAAGCACATAGAATTAATTTCTGCCTCATCACTATTCTCTTCACACTTCAATAATCGACACAAAGGTCGGTTTTATTTTTCATTTGACAAAAAATAATGTATATTTGCACGACAGAATCAATGAATTAGAACAAAAATAACATTTTTAAGACCAATTTGATATGAAACCAACATTATTTGTCCTTGCAGCCGGTATGGGAAGTCGCTATGGAGGATTAAAACAGCTTGACGGACTGGGTCCTAACGGCGAAACGATTATGGATTACTCTATTTTTGATGCGATCCGTGGCGGATTCGGGAAAGTTGTATTTGTTATACGTAAAGATTTTGAGGAAGATTTTCGTTCTAAGATTTTAAGTAAATATGAGAATCACATCCCTGTTGAAATCACATTCCAGTCATTAGATAAACTCCCGGAAGGATTTAAATGTCCTGAAGAACGAACAAAACCATGGGGAACAAACCATGCCGTTCTTATGGGTAAGGATGTCATTAACGAACCTTTTGCCGTCATTAATGCAGATGATTTCTACGGACGTGACAGTTTTGCCGTACTGGGAGAAGAGTTGACAAAGACTGTAGGTAAGAAAAACGAATACTGCATGGTTGGTTTCCGTGTAGGAAATACGTTAAGCGAAAGTGGTTCCGTAGCACGCGGCGTTTGTGAAACAAACGCGGAAGGCTACCTGACAACGGTTGTAGAACGTACGGCTATAGAACGTATTGACGGAGAAATACAATTTACCGATGAAAACGGAAAAAAGGTTGTTTTAAATGAGAATGTTCCCGTATCTATGAACATGTGGGGATTCACACCTGATTATTTCGGATATTCCGAAGAATATTTCAAAGAATTCTTACGTGAAAACATGGACAATCTCAAAAGTGAATATTTCATCCCATTAATGGTTAATGAACTCGTTACAAAAAATATAGCACGTGTAAAAGTACTCGACACAACGTCCAAATGGTTTGGTGTAACGTATGCAGACGACCGTCAGGGTGTTGTCAATAAAATACAGGCGCTTATTGATGCCGGAGAATACCCGAACAAATTGTTTTAGATCACATCAGGAAAACAGTTTTACAAAAAACGATTTCTAAAAATGTACGGAACGTTATGAATATAACGTTCCGCTTTTTATTCTTACCATAACATAGTTATCCGGGAATCTGCAAAAACTACATCCGATTATTCGGAAACCCCAAGTTGGGCATATGTTTCTTCCAGGGTTTTATCATTATCCGAAATAAGTAATAACACATCGCCGGGCTCCAATTCCGTTGCACCTGTAGGTACAAAGTAATGCTCATCTCTTTTGACCATAACGACCAGTGTATTTTCCGGCATCGGCATATCCATAATGCGATTTCCACACAATAAATGCTCCTGAGTCAAAGTAACTTCGGACATACTCGATTTGATGTCGTCCGATAGTTCCACATCAAATGTCTGTAATCGATTCTGTGGTTTATTTTCTCCCGCCAATCCAAGCCATCTTGCCACGGCAGGAACAGTAGTACCCTGTACCAGCAAAGAGACCAATGTTACAAAAAACACGATATTAAAGATAATACTTGCACCTTCTACCCCGGCTGTAAGCGGATAAGTGGCAAACAAGATCGGAGCTGCTCCACGAAGTCCGACCCATGAAACATAATGCTTTGCTTTAACCGACATATTCCTGAACGGAATCAGACAAAGCCATACTGCAACAGGTCGCGAAACAAAAATCATAAACAAACTGACTGCCAGACCGATGCCGGCAATGGGAAGCAATTCCGTCGGATTGACAAGAAGCCCCAGTGTAAGAAACATCACAATCTGAAAAAGCCAGGTCATCCCATCCATAAACTTCTTTGATGTTTTTTTGTGCACAAATTTGGAATTTCCTACAACAAGACCGCTGATATACACAGCTAAATATCCGTTTCCTTTCAGATAATTCGTAATTGAAAAGATAATAAATAATAATGTCAGCAAAAGCACCGGATATAAAGATTCGTTATCAATATTAATCCTGTTTATCAGGCGTATAGCCAGACGCCCGAGTAAATACCCTAATGCGGCACCAATAACAAGTTGCATAACAAAGGTCCCTATTACACTCCATAAGCCACCTTCACCGATTTGTATCCATTGAATAAAAGTAATTGTTAAAAGATAAGCCATGGGGTCATTACTTCCGCTTTCAAGCTCAAGAAGAGGACGCAAGCGCTCTTTCAACACAAGTCCTTTCGCTCCGAGAATGGCAAAGACCGAAGCTGAATCGGTAGAAGACATAACAGAAGCCAAAAGTATTGCTTCAAGAAAAGTAAACGATATGGCCGTGAAGACATGCTGGGTTATCAGGTATATAAAAACTCCGGAAATTAGTGCAGTCAACAAAACCCCCAGAGTAGCCAGAATAATACCTTGTGGCAAAACAGGTTTTATCTCTGAAAATTTAGTATCCATACCTCCGGAAAACAAAATAATATTCAAACCCAAAACCCCGATAAACTGAGCAGCCTTCGGACTTGAAAATTCCAACCCCAGACCATCGTGTCCGAAAAGCATACCTACAACAAGAAATAAAACCAAAGTCGGAACCCCAAACCGATAACCTGTTTTTCCCGCAATAATACTAACAAACAACAATAAAGACCCTACTAAAACAACATTTTCTATGGTAACATTTGAAAAATCCATATATTTATAATTTATTTTATTACTATCAATTTAATAAAAGAACTTGTGCAGAAAGGCACATTCCACGTATATATCAGGTTTTCTTAGGTGAAAAATTTATCTACAAAAATAATAATTTTATCTAAAAACACAAATGCTTCGGTATTATTATTAAAAAAAAAGCCACTCCGTGATGGAGTGGCTTTAAAAAAATAGTTTGTCATTTTAATTCTTTTGTTTGTTCATAATCTCAGACAACATTTCCGGCGTAACGTTTTTAGCAATAATAATGCCTTTGTTGTCTATCAGAAAGTTTCCCAGTCCTTTCTTTAATCCATACTTTTTGTACACTTCAGAATTCTGTCCAAGCCTTTCATGTACCTGGTTCGTCATTTCCAGGTTATCTGCTTTTACTGTTTCGGTAAAAACCGATTCAGGCTCGTCCAAAGATACGGAAATCATTTTTACCTGAGATAAACCATCCTGACCTAATTTGTTCCATAACTGCACGTTTCGCATACGGGAATTTGCATCATAAGCCGCCCAGAAATGCAATAACGTATAACAACCGGAACCGTTCGAGAACGTGATATCAGCATCAGTTCCCAACGACTTTATTCCCGGAGCAATGTCTCCCGAATGAATTCCCCTGGTGAGACCTGCCTTATCTGTTCCTGCAGAAAGAAAAACTATCAATACAGCAACAGAGAGAACATAAGTTCTAATCTTCATAATGTAATTTTTTGTTTGACAATACCGGGCTTCACAACAACCAGATTCAACCACATACCCGATCCTCTGATTTTCAGAGGCCTATATATAAATCGCCTACGTTTAGGCTATTCTATATCTCTATAAACGCTGCCAAAAGTAATTTATTTTGCCGACACTGTAAAAGAATTATATTTAATTAAACAAATGGTTCTTTTCGCAAAACATGTTTTTAAACATAGAAAACGACTATTCATCGCAGATATACAATCTAAATCGCAATTCTCAAACACACCCGAAATGGTTAATTTATGTTAATATTTTTATCTGAGACACATTTACCACCTCTCTAATAGCAGCAAAAAGTTTTGAATATGAAGATTTTACGTCTACATTAACCTTATACATCAACATCGAAGTATTCTCTTTATAATTGTATTCATAAGATGACGATACGATATACACTTTATGAGACAATATTGTTTCACGTATCTTTTTCAGATCCGGATCGGAGGTCGAACATGTAATTGTCAGCATTTTGTTAACTCCGGACAACATCATTCTTTTCTCTAATCTCTCTAAAGAAACCAGAACAGAAACCGTAAGCAGAGTTGCAACAAGAGCCGGCAGAAACATTCCGGCGCCGATAGCAAGGCCTATAACCGCAACAACCCAAATACATGCCGCAGTAGTAAGTCCGTAAACACTCCCATGGCTTTGTATTATTGCCCCGGCGCCAAGAAAACCGATACCAGTAAGTACCTGTGCGGCTATACGTCCGGGATCGCCATTCAGGAAATTGGGATAAATCTGCGGTATCCAAATTGAAAGCAACATGGCCAGCGTAGAACCGAGGCAAATAAGCGTAAATGTACGCAAGCCGGCTTCACGGCGGCGCATCTGACGTTCACCACCAATAATAGCTCCAAGCAGAAAGCTGATCAGTAATCTGACAAGAGCAGTATGAAAATTTATCTCCGTAGACGAGAGTATACTCTTTAATTCCGAATAAAATTCCATTATTTTTCAAAGCTAAATAGTTCCAAATACAATCGGAGAAAAAAACTCCCACCCGCACCCGTATGCGTTCCGCTCGTTTTGCTAAATGTCACACGACCTCCGTTCTGATTATGCGCCGAGGCAAAATCCCTTGCCTGTGCATAATACACTGTTTCATCATCCTCGCCGTGTGTCATGATAAATTTACAGCTGTTTATCCACGGTTTAACGCTGTTTTCTTCGAGTATACTATTGACTTCGTCCATATTCTCATTTTTCAGAAACGCTTCCGTAAACAGTTCTTGCGTGTTTTTAGGAAAAAAGCTGTTAAAATCATCATGTTGGCCGTCAAGGTAGATCGCCGACTGTGAAGCGTACGGCTCTTTCAAATAATCGCTCATCACAAGATGTTGATATCCGTTTTTAGTATACCCCAGCAAAGCCAACGGAAAAAGATATGGTTGCGGCATACTTTCCGAAGCACGAATAAGGTTCGCTTCCTGAAGCAAATCACATGGTGCACCTCCTACGATAAGGAAATCGACCGATTTTCCTTTATGTGAGCTGTTCGTTTCGAACTCGCGCCCTAGTTGCAACGAAACATATGCACCTAGCGAATAGCCGGAAATAATAAATCCGCCCTTCTTTTCGTATTTCTCTTTTTCAAGTATTGATTGAGCCGCTTCGACAAATTCGACAGTCGTACGCACCATCGGTTCCTTTTCTACATAAGGAATATAACACTGTCCGTAAGAATCACCAAATCCGGGATAATCGGGAACAATCACCGCGTAACCGTACGCGTAAGCTTCCAACATCCAAAACAGCAGATTAGGCTCTATATTATTGTTGGCGATACGCAAAGTCGGCGCTTCGTCTTTCATTATATATGTATATGGAGGCGCTATCACCTGACGATATTCACGCCCTTCGACCTGTGGAGGCACAACCAATACGCCCGACAAGGTGATATTTTTGTCCGAACCATTGGGGCTTTTCGAACTCATCGTCACTTTATAAACGCGCAACTGTACATCCCCGTCATATTTCGCATTGCTTCCGACAATAATAGAGCCCGAGATACCGATATTTTCTTTCAAAAAATCATTCTCCAACTTTTTCAGCTCGCTAAAAGAATATTCTCTAAGAATCTCATAACTGAAATTTTCCTCCGGTAACGGCTTTTCTGGTTCTATCGGGTCGTCATCTTTTGAACAACCCGGAATAAAAACCAGAAAACAGACTGCCAGTAACAGTAAAAGATAAGATTCCGGATATTTTTTATTTACTTTATTATAAATCATAAAACCTGTATTAAATATCATTCCGTATTAACAATACAAACAAAGCCATTTTCAGTTTTTTCCCAGATTTACGGTTGCCGTATACGGATAAATCAGGGATGTATAAGCAAAAATATTTTTGCAATATAATACTTTCAGTGAAGGCATCGGAGCCAATTCCACTACTTTCAGAGATGCATGCGTACGTATGTCAACCTCCGTCATCGGATTATTCATACACTTAAGACGTTTCAGCGAAGGTATCTCATTCACATCTATGCTATGCATCTGATTACCATAACAATAATAATTTTCAAGAACACGATTTTTCCTCAAATCCACATAAGTCAAAAAGTTATTGCCGCAATCAAGGGTTACTAATGAAGGATTTTCCGAAACATCTATTGATGCTATCTGATTATTACTGCAATTCAAATCTTTCAATGCTTTATTCCGTGCCACAAGCACATTGACCATTAAATTTCCGCTGCAGTCAAACTTCACAAGTCTGCTTAGATGACCTACTGCAACTCCTTTCAATTTATTTTCATTACAGATAAGGGTATCAAGAGACAGGTTATTTTTCAGGTCAAGTGCACTAAGATGATTGTATCCGCACTCCAGTATTGTCAACTTAGTATTATTGCTTACGTCCAATTCAATAAGGCGTATCATATTGCAACGCAAATCCGTAAGCATCGCATTGCGGCTTACATCCATAACGACAAGATTATTTCTGGAACATTGTAACATCGTCAACATTGGGCATTCTCTTAACTCCAGCTGATTCAGTTTATTACGGCTACAATCAAGGAATTTTAGCGAAGGATTATAGCTCAAATCCAGTTCCGTAATTTTATTTTTGTGGCAGACCAATGTTTCCAGTGAGGTAAAATATTCTATTCCCTGGAGTGTCTCGATTTCCATTCCCGAGCAATCGATAGATTTCACCGCTCTGGCTTCAGCTCCGGAAATCAAACCGTCACGATTCGTATCGAAATTAGCTATCAGATAAGCACTAAATGCCGAGTCCGGGATCTGTATATTTCCTGTAAAAACGCGTAATTCTTCACGCTTCTTATCCTTTTCTACACGTTTTATATCTGCATAATTACGATTGGCTTCTGCCTGCCGGCGTAATTCACGCTTTCTTCTTTCGGATTCGGATATTTCCTCGTCAGTATATTCGCGCCGCTCTGTTTTTGCACGTTCACTTCGCTTCGTTTTTTCAGCAACATCGCCGTATTCCATATCAGTTTTGCGCTGCTTTCTCCTTGATGATTCGGCTATCACAGGTGTATCCATCGTCAACAAATCCTCTTCTTTTTCAAAAGTAGTAACCTCTGCCACGCCTGTTTCACTAATAGCATAAAGAACAGCCGTTTCTTTCGAATAGCTGATCTTATGTATATCATTAATTTTCTTGAAATAGACAGATGTCAATGTAGGCATAGCATTGCAATACAACATTTTAAGGTTAGGATTGTTACTCACATCAAGAGTTGTCAGTTTGTTTATACTACATTCCAGTTCACTTAACATCAGGTTTTTGCTCACATCAAGCGTATCAATCCGGTTGCTTCCGCAATCAAGATCATTCAGTTCCGGATTATGGCCGACATCAACTTTTACCAGGCGGTTATGAGCACAATGAAGTTTCCACAAAGCCGGATTATTACTGATATCCAATGATGTAAGCATATTTCCCGAACAATCTAAAAAACGTAATATAGAACATGCGCCGACATTCAGCAAAGTAATCTTATTACGGCTACAGTTCAGATAGGTCAAAGCGCCGGACCAATTAAGATCTAACGAATCAATCTGATTATTATTACAGATCAATTCCTCCAGCATCGGATTTCGGCTTACATCAAGAACCGTCAAAGTATTACTTGCGCAATTCAGATCCGTAAGTTCTGTATTATGGCTCAAATCAAGAGTTTCCAAAAGATTATTACTACAATTGAGTTTTTTCAAAGCCGGATTACGGCTAAGATCTAACACCTCCAGCTTCCCTTTTTCAAACGGATTGGAAGGAGAACACTCCAGTTCTTCCAGAAATGTAAAATACCCTATTCCCTCTACTGAAGAAATGGCTGTTGTCGAAAATTTCATACGCGTTACCGCATTTGCTTCCGTTTCGGATATTTCTCCATCTCCGTCCGAATCAAAATATTCTACCAAAAATGCCTTAAATGCAGCATCGGGAATAAAAACATTTTGCGCCCCTACGCAAAAAGAAATCACTGTAAATAAACTTATTATATATTTTTTCATTTTCAAATTTTCAACCTGATATCATTTGTATACACCGGATACTATTTTCTAAAGCCTAACCGTCAAGTCGTCTCAGGATATTTCCAATGCCCCAACAAGCCTGGCAGCAGACTCAAAGCCGTGACGATCGCAATAATCATTAATACCATCAATAACCTTCACCGAAATTGTCGGATCGACAAAATTATAGGTTCCGATCTGTATGGCTGCAGCTCCGGCAAGCATAAACTCTATCGCATCCTGCCACGACGAAATACCTCCAAGTCCTATCACCGGTATTTTCACGGCATGCGCTGTCTGCCACACCATACGCAAAGCCACCGGTTTCACGCACGGACCGGAAAGACCTCCTGTAACCGTAGATAATATCGGCTTACGTCTTTCCGCATCAATGGCCATACCCAATATCGTATTAATAAGCGATACGGAGTCTGCACCTTCAGCTTCCACAGCACGGGCTATTTCCGCTATATCCGTTACATTCGGAGACAATTTTACGATCAAGACTTTCGGATAAACTTTTCGAACAGCACGCACTACTTCAGCAGCAGACGAAGCGCACACACCAAAAGCCATTCCGCCTTGTTTAACATTCGGACAGGAGATATTCAATTCTATCGCCGGAATATGTGCAAGTGAAGCTATTTTCTCCGCGCACTCCACATATGTATCAATTGAGGATCCACTGACATTTACGATCATATTCGTATCAATCTCCCGTATCTCCGGGTAGATCTCTTTTATGAAATAATCAGCCCCTTTATTCTGCAGTCCGACAGCATTCAGCATTCCCGACGGCGTCTCCGCCATACGCGGATACGGATTACCTTCCCGATGATGTATCGTGGTACCTTTTACGATGATACCGCCAATCTTTGATATATCAATAAAATCCGCATATTCCGGTCCGTAACCGAATGTTCCCGACGCTGTCATCACCGGATTTTTCATTGTCAATGCGCCTATTTTTGTAGTTAAATCTGCCATGTAAGTTGATTTATATTAAACACAGGTCCTTCCGTACATACGCAAACATTTCCTTTTACGGTATTTTCAATACAGCACAAGCAGGCGCCTATCCCGCACGCCATCATATTCTCTAACGAAACCTCACATTCCGTACCGGACGATCGGGCATATTTTGCCACTGCAACCATCATCGGTTTCGGACCACATGTATATATTTTGTCAAATTTTTTCTCACGAAGTATCGAATGATTCGTAACAAAACCTTTCTCTCCCATCGAGCCATCTTCGGTTGTTACATAAACCTTTCCGAATTTTTCAAATTCATCAAGTTGCATCACATCCTCTTTCGCACGCGCACCCAGCAAAAATTCCGGTTCAAAACCGATTTCTTTCAACACTTCACCCAAATAAAGCATCGGTGCGGTTCCGACTCCGCCACCTACAAGAAGTAAATTTATACTTGTAGCCGTCTGCGGTACAGAAAATCCATTTCCCAACGGAAGCATTAAATTCATCGTTTCACCCGGCACATACTCCGATAACCGGCGTGTACCCTCACCGATCATCTGTATCAAAAGCCACAGTTCGTTTGCCTTCCTATCCACATAGTTCACCGATATAGGGCGACGCAGAAACGTCTGCGAAGAACCGTCCACACGAACCTGAACAAATTGTCCGGGAACCATTTCCGGCAATGTTTTATCCGAGGTTAATTTCAACAAACAATACTTCGGGTGAAGACGAATATTCTCCACCACTTTCAAATCCATCAAATACTTCTTCATTTACTCTATCATTTTTTTCAAAACAGACCGTTTATTTCAAAAAACGAATCGTCAGCGGATAAGGCCATGTCTCTCCATTCACCGCTTTGATAATTGCAATGATGATAAAGATAACCGCTGCGATTGCGATAAACGGCACAAGTACAGTACCAATACAGGTAATACAAAGCACGAGGCTGTAGATGTAAAAACTCATCTCAAAGTTAAGAATGTTTTTACCGGCTTCATCCACCATACGGCTTTTATCTTTAAACAAAATCCACATGATCAAAGGCGCGATAAAACTCGACAAAAACTGCGATGCGTGCATCAACACGACAAACGACTTCTCGTCGATACCCAGATCCCATCCTCCGGGTTGAACCGCATAATTCGATGCTAACAAACGGGCTTTCTCCCGGTCAAATTCCTCCTGCGTGATTGCACCTTCATCCAACAGTTTTTTTAATCTGTCCAATTCACTGTAAATATCCATAGCTATCCAATTTAGAAGTGCAATATTACGTTATTTTTATGACATATACAATTATTTATTTATTCGCGGATCAGCGTCGAACAGAAAAATCAAAATGTTCCTATTAGTCCGTAACGCTGGGTAGCGCAGAAAACCTGACTGTATATGTGGAAACCGGGACGATTGGTGTCGATTTTTCGGTTAAGTTGTAAGATCGGATGGCCGGCACGTACGTTAAACGACTCCTGCAGGCGTTTATCGGCACGTATGGCAAATATCTGCTGTAAACCTCCGGTCACGACAATTTGATATTGCGCCCGTAATGTATCAAATAGCGACTTATTTTCCAGATTATAATTTAAAAATCTGGGTAAATTAATATTGGGTAACATCGTTATGTCATAAAATACAGGAACGCCATCCAGTAAACGCAATCGTTCAAAATAAATACATCCTGCCTCTTCTTCCTGTGGCTCAATTGAGAAAGAAAACGCTTCATTCCATTTTCTCAATTCCGGTTTCAGTGTTATACAAGTAGTAAGATCCGGACTCCCCAATGCAGAGGTTGTCCCCATCAAAGACAATATCCCAACCCCTTTAGGCGTCCCTTTCACAATACTGCCTTTCCCCTGATGACGAACAATAATGCCATCGGCAACCAACTGTTCCAAAGACTTTCGAACAGTCAGGCGCGCCACATTATAGGTTGCGCACAATTCATGCTCGGATGGTAATAAATCGCCCGGAATATAAACCCCGTCGGCAATTTGAGATCTCAGATCTTCATATATTTGTTTATATTGCGGTAATTCACTCATAGCTTCCTCATCAATACGGGGTCAAAGATATGGGATATATTTTTCTCAAACAAGAAAAATTATAAAAAAGTAATTATACAAGTATTCAACTTGTATACACAAAAATACAAAACAACATACTGGTTTTCAGTAAACAAAAAAAATATTATAAATAACTTGTATGTATACATTTTTTTATTGTAACTTTGCAGCTGATATTAAAATAATACCAATCAGCAACATTCTAATTAACACATAAAAAATAAAAGTATGGCAACAGTTGTAATTATGCCCAAGCAAGGTCAGTCTGTCGAAAGTTGTATCCTAACAGAGATGAAAAAGAAAAAAGGAGATACCGTTGCGGTAGGTGACATTCTATTTTCCTATGAAACAGATAAAGCTTCATTCGAAGAAGAAGCCCAGATTGCCGGAACAGTACTTGAAGTATTTTTCTCCGACGGGGACGAAATTCCGGTATTAACCAATGTTATGGTAATAGGCAACCCCGGAGAATCCGTAGATGAATTCCGTTCCGATGGAGAAACACCGGCAGCAGCACCTGCGGCAAATATGGAAACAACTCCGAAAACATCATCACCCGAGATAACAACACAATCACCACAAAAAGAACCTGCTGTCAAAACGCAGGCACCGGCGCAGGTATCTTCAGACACGACATCACCCGTATCACCACGTGCACGTGCTTTGGCCGGCAAAAATGCAATCCAGGCGGAAACGCTTACCGGAACAGGTCCCGACGGACGTGTAATCGAGCGTGATGTACAGGCCGCCATCGCTGCAGGACCCAAAACAACGCCTCTCGCAAAAACCGTAATGAAAGAAACCGGCGCATCTCTCCCTGAAAGCGGAAGCGGACTGGCAGGAACAGTCAGAGCTGCCGACGTAAGTGCAAAAAATCCGGTTTACACATCCGACAGCGAAATAAAACCGTTGACTAACATGCGTAAACTGATTGCCAAAGCTATGCATGCTTCTCTTCAAAACTCCGCACAACTCACACACCATCTTGGCGCTGATGCACGTAATATTATGAATCTGCGCAAAAAGGTAAAAAAAGCGACTCAGGAAGGATATCCTACAGATATTACCATCAATGACTTCGTTTGTTTTGCCGTAATCAAAGCGCTCAAACAATTTCCGAATGTAAATTCGCATTTCCTTGGCGACAGCACACGCCTGTTTTCGAAGGTTCACCTCGGACTTGCGGTTGACACGGAGCGCGGCCTCATGGTTCCGACTGTCAGAAATGCGGATGATTTATCCATACAAGGACTATCAAATCAACTGAAAGAAATTGCCAATGCCTGTAAAAAAGGCGGTATAGCACCGGATCTTCTCTCACCCGAAGCGGCATCATTCACCGTATCCAATCTGGGCAATTACGGCGTTGAAATATTTACTCCGGTCATCAACCTGCCGCAGGTAGCAATTCTTGGTGTAAACACGATTGTTCCCCGTCCGAAAGACCTTGGGGGTGGTGTTTATGGCTTTGTTCCGTATATGGGACTGAGTCTGACCTACGACCACCGCGCACTCGACGGAGGTGAAGCGACCCGTTTCGTAAAACAGATTGCCATTGAAATTGAAAACCTTGAAATCAGTTTATAAATTTAAAATTTACATATATCATGATAGATTTAGCGATTATAGGCGGAGGCCCCGGAGGATATGTAGCTGCGGAACGCGCAGGAGCAAAAGGATTAAATGTTACCCTTTTTGAAAAAAGGGAATTGGGGGGTGTCTGCCTTAATGAAGGATGCATACCTACCAAAACACTATTATACAGCGCCAAAGTTTATGACTATGCCAAACATGGCGATAAGTACGGAATAAACGTTTCGGATGCTACATTTGATTTTGGAAAAATAGTAGCCCGCAAAGATAAAGTAGTCAAAAAATTAGTTGCCGGCGTAGGCTCTAAGATGAAAGCGCATCATGTCACGGTAATAAAAGGAGAAGCACAGATCAAAGGACGATCTTCGGAAGGTATTGAAATAACCTGCAACGGAGAAACATTCCTTGCCGCGAATCTGTTACTTTGTACCGGATCGGAAGCTTTTGTTCCACCCATCCCGGGAGTACAGGAAGCCGGAGATATTATTGTTACCAACCGCGAAATACTATCCCTTAAAGACCGACCGGAATCGCTTGTTGTGATTGGTGGTGGTGTTATCGGTATGGAATTTGCCAGTTTTTATAACAGCCTTGGTACTGAGGTGACCGTTGTCGAAATGCTGCCGGAGATTCTTGGCGGATTAGATGCTGAAATAAGTAAAATGCTTCGTGACATGTATACGAAAAAAGGCATTAAGTTTAACCTGTCATGCAAAGTGACCGAGATCAAAGGCAACGAAGTGATATATGTTGATCCGAACGGAGTACAAGCCTCGGCAAAAGGAGATAAAATTCTGATGAGTGTCGGACGCCGTGCCGTAACGAAAGGATTCGGCCTTGAAAATCTTGGTGTGGAATTGGACAGAAATGCCGTTAAGGTAGACAACAAAATGCGTACGAACATACCGAACGTGTTTGCCGCAGGAGACATAACAGGCTTTTCCATGCTCGCACATACGGCAAGCCGCGAAGGAGAAGTGGTTGTTAACAACCTGACAGGACGACCCGATATCATGCGCTACAACGCAATTCCCGGAGTTGTTTACACCAATCCGGAAGTAGCCGGCGTCGGTCTGACGGAAGAACAAGCAAAAAAAGAAGGCATTGAATATAAAATAGCCAAACTACCAATGGCTTACGCAGGACGATTTATTGCTGAAAATGAAGGAGGTAGCGGCATCTGCAAAGTACTTGTCGGCGCCGAACACGGGGAAGTTATCGGCGTACATATGCTTGGAAACCCCTGCAGTGAAATCATTTATGGCGCCTGTATGGCTATCGAGCAGGAAATGACTCTCAAAGAAATGGAAGAGGTGGTATTCCCCCACCCGACAGTTTCGGAAATATTCAAAGAAGCAATTTTTGCATTCCATTAATCAATCATTAACAATTAATCATATTATACATCATGCCAAAAGTAGAATTTATCGACCCTAAAAAGGTCAGAAAATCCGGCGAAGTTAAATTTAAAAACATTCCGGTCAACCAATACAAAAAAACAATAAGCGAAGAGCTTAAAAGCAAAAACTTCACAAAAGAAGATCTGAAGCGTATCTATTTCGACATGGCGGTCATACGCGAATTCGAGACAATGCTTCAGCTTGTTAAAACAACAGGTGCATATCAGGATATAGAATACAACAATCCGGGTCCGGCCCATCTATCCGCAGGCCAGGAAGCCGCCGCTGTAGGTATGGCTTATATGCTCGATACGAACGACTTTATATTCGGTTCACACCGTAGCCATGGCGAAATACTGGCTAAAGGTTTGCGTGCCATCCAAACGCTTCCGGAAAAAGAACTGAAAAAAATCATGGAAGAGTTCTGGGATGGAGCTACGCTGAATGTAGCGAAAAAAGCATATAAAGGAAAAGATACGAAAGAACTTGCCGTACGCTTCCTGCTATACGGGGCTTTAGCTGAAATATTCGCACGCACAACCGGATTCAATAAAGGATTGGGAGGAAGTATGCATACTTTCTTCACTCCGTTCGGCATCTACCCCAATAATGCAATTGTAGGGGGTAGCGCTACGATTGCCGTAGGCGCCGCATTATACAAAAAGGTAAACCGCAAAAAAGGAGTTGTTGTAGCGAATATCGGAGACGGATCCATGGCACGAGGTCCTGTTTGGGAGGCACTTTCCTTTGCATCGATGGACCAGTTCAAACAATTGTGGGAAAAAGACATGAAAGGCGGACTGCCCATTATCATCAATATCATGAACAATCAATATGGTATGGGCGGACAAACTGTCGGTGAAACCATGGGGTATGACATTGCCGCACGTATCGGCGCCGGAGTAAACCCGGAACAGATGCATGCTGAACGCGTAGACGGTTACAACCCGCTTGCCGTGATCGACGCTTACCGCCGTAAGAAAGAAATCCTGGAGAAAAAAGACGGACCTGTATTAATTGACGTACTTACCTATCGCTACAGCGGACACTCTCCTTCGGATGCATCTTCTTATCGTACAAAAGAAGAAATCGAAGCATGGGAAGAGATAGATTGCATCAAAAGCTATGGAAAAGAGATCATAAAAGCCGGCGTTGCAACACAAAAAGAGCTTGACTCAATAGAAAAAGAGATCAAGGACATCATGCTGGAAATATTCAAGCTGGCTATCAATCCGGAACTGTCTCCATTGATGGATTTGCATAAAAACCAGAATTTACTGGAAGATATGATGTTTTCAAACCAATCCGTAGACTCTCTCTCCAATGCAAAACCGGATGTAAACCACCCGATGAAAGAAAACCCGCGTGTGAAACAGATTGCACAAAAAGAGCGTTTCGCTTTTGATGAAAATGGGAAACCATTCTCTAAAATGAAACAATACCAGTTACGTGACGGACTTTTCGAAGCAATCGCCGACAGATTCTACAAAGATGCCTCTCTTGTTGCCTATGGCGAAGAAAACCGTGACTGGGGCGGAGCTTTTGCCGTTTACCGCGGACTAACCGAAGCTTTACCTTACCACCGCTTATTTAATACACCGATCGCCGAATCGGCAATCATAGGTACGGCGATCGGCTATGCGATGTGCGGCGGACGCGTCATACCGGAAATCATGTACTGTGACTTCCTCGGATGTTGCGGAGATGAAGTATTCAACCAGCTTCCGAAATGGCAGGCGATGAGTGGCAATATATTAAAAATGCCGGTTGTCGTACGCGTTTCGGTAGGCTCCAAATACGGTGCACAACACTCACAGGACTGGACTTCGCTTGCTGCGCATATTCCGGGACTGAAAGTTTGCTTCCCGGCAACACCTTACGATGCAAAAGGATTGATGAATACAGCATTGCAAGGCACCGACCCGGTTATTTTCTTTGAGAGCCAGCGTATCTACGATATCGGTGAGCAATTCCACAAAGGCGGAGTTCCCGAAGGATACTACGAAATACCGTTCGGAGAGCCGGATATTAAACGCGAAGGAAAAGACATTACATTCCTTACGATCGGAGCAACCATTTATACAGCTCTCAAAGCGGCTGACAAATTAGAAAAAGAACATGGTATGAGCGTAGAAGTGATTGATGCGCGTTCACTCGTCCCATTCAATTACGAAAAAGTACTTGCTTCGGTTAAGAAAACAGGGCGTATCGTGATAGCAAGCGACGCTACGGCACGCGGCTCATTCCTGAATGACCTGGCACGCAACATCACCGAACTTGCATTCAATGATCTGGATGCCCCTCCTGTTGTAGTAGGTTCACGTAACTGGATCACACCGGCCTACGAACTTGAATATGCATTCTTCCCACAGGAAGAAAGCTTCCTTGATGCGGTACACGAAAAAATCGTTCCTCTGAAAGGGTATGTTCCGACCTATAATTTTACTGATGCAGAACAGATTCGCAGACAAAAACTCGGAGTATAAATTATGATGGGAGCATACAATCAAATACCAAATGTGAATGCACACCTGCACACGCCATTTTCCTTCAGCGCGTTCGAAAAATTAACGGACGCGCTGGACAAGGCGTCTGATGAGGATGTCAAAATAGTAGGAATAAACGACTTTTATTCCATGGATGGCTATGAAGAATGGAATAAAGAGGCGCTAAAGCGTCATCTTTACCCATTATTCAATATCGAATTTATCAGTCTTCAGAAAGAAGATCAGGATAACGGCATACGGGTAAACGACCCGAATAATCCCGGACGTACATACATCAGCGGTAAAGGCCTATGTTGTCCGCCTGCATTAGGAGAACCGTACGCATCACAACTTGCCGACGTACGTGCCGAATCAAATGCACAGGTAAAAGAAATGTGTCAAAGGGTAAATGAACTCTTAACCGCTTTCGATGCGGGATTCAACCTTAGCTTCAACACAATTGAAAGTTTCCTTTCAAAAGGTCTTGTCCGCGAACGTCATCTGGCAAAAGCATTACGCATGTCTACCTATATTCATTTCAAAAACGAGCCGGATGATATCAAAACTTTCTTTGAAAAAATATTCAACAGCAAAACATTAAAGTCCGGTATATTCGACTATGCCGGTGTGGAAAATGAAATACGGGGCAACCTGCTGAAAGCCGGCGGCGCGGCTTTCGTTCCGGAAGATCCCAAGGCTTTCCTTCCACTGGATGATGTTCGCAAGATGATCCTTGCAGCGGGCGGTATACCAACCTACCCGTTCCTTGCCGACGATGCAAACGGAGGTTTTACCGATTTCGAAAACGACATCGAAAAAGCGGCGGAAACACTAAAACAACGTGGTATTTTTTCTGCCGAGTTTATCACTACCCGAAACAGCATCGAAGTACTCGAAAGATATGCCGGATACCTCCATGATAACGGATTTG
>JAITVS010000318.1 GCA_031285685.1 Tannerella sp. | reverse complement strand
ACACAAACAAAGCATATGCTATTCGTATTGGTCATGCTGCTCTACTTTTATTTCAGATTACTTTTTCAAGTCAACAGGCATGCCATCTATTGGCTTGTCATTTGTCTTGTACTAACCGGACTCGTGGAAGCCGTCTGGGGACTGAGGCAACTTTACGGTTACGAACCATCACAACATAGTTTGTTCCGCATCACCGGGTCATTCTTTAATCCGGGACCGTATGCTTGCTATGTAGCTGTCATCTCCCCCATGGCTTTCTATTATCTATTGAAGTACCGTACAAACTACGCTACAAAATTTCATTTCCGAAACTTTCGGATCTATATCCTATGGGGCATTGCTACGCTAACCGTAGTATCGTCCGTTCTTGTGCTGCCTGCGACGATGAGCCGTGCTTCGTGGCTTGCCGCAACCGGAGGATGTACATGGGTTCTATTCACCTTTCTGACTGAAAACAAAAAAATGAAGGCTGTCATCGCTCTCAATAAGAAAAGGTGTATGCTAATCACTTCTGCCATCGTAATATTAATCATTGTAGGAGGTGTCGGAATGTACCATCTCAAAAAGGATTCGGCTAACGGAAGAATGCTCATCTGGAAAAACACGATTGAGCTGATCAAGCAAAACCCGATGGGGGTTGGTATCGGAAACTTTTCCGGTAGCTACGGACACGTACAGGCAGTCTATTTTGAAGCCGAACATGGAACAGAGGATGAAAAGCACGTAGCCGGCAATCCGGAATATGCATTCAACGAATACCTGCAACTATGCGCAGAACAGGGAATTCTTGCTTTTTTGCTTTTTACCGGTATCGTTGGCTTTAGTTTATATACCGGCTTCAAACGAAAAAAGGTGGCTCCGACTGCGTCTCTGATTGCTTTACTAATTGCGGCAAGTGCTTCGTATCCGTTCAGTGTGCTGCCATTCTTGATTACATTTGTCTACCTATTGGCTTGGATCCATGAAGAAGCAAAAGAAATAGCTGTTCCGAAATCCGTATCCATCGCATTCACCGTTTGTTGCTTCATAATTGTATCGCTATGCTTGTACAATCGTTTCCCTACTTACAATGCTTATAAAAAATGGAATAACATACAG
Source organism: Tannerella sp. (assembly GCA_031285685.1). GTDB lineage: Bacteria > Bacteroidota > Bacteroidia > Bacteroidales > Tannerellaceae > Tannerella. Next base: position 3,338 of record JAITVS010000318.1, on the reverse strand, counting down.
ATGTTCTACAATTTAGGCAATCAACAGGATACCGCAAAAGAATACCGCAGCCTGTACCCACTACTGTCCGACCAGATTCAATTTCTTTTTGAATATGCACAGTGCCTGTCCAAATCGGAACAATACGAAGATAGCAATGAGGTCTTGGAAAAAGCCGTACAAATCAGTTGCGACCCGATGCTCTACAATATAATGGGAAAAAACTATCAGGGGCAGAAGCAGTATGCCGAAGCGGAACAGTGTTTCTTGAAAGCCTCCCATATCGTACCCAGCCGCATTTATCCGCATTACCTGATGGCACTGATGTATAAAGAAGCGGGAGATACCGGTAAAGCAAAAGCGGTCGCACAAAGCGTGCTGTCCAAAGAGCCGAAAGTGCCATCAACCGCTGTCCGCGAAATGAAAAGTAAGATGAGAAAGTTAATCAATGAAAATTAGCAAACTGATTCACACGACCCTAAACGGAATAGGCCTTCTCCTCATTATTGTAGTGCTTACAATCATGATGAAGGTTTTCCTGTTCGCCTCATTCAAAATCCCTACCCCTTCCATGGCGCCGGCAATTATGGATGGAGACTATATCCTTGTCAATAAATTAGCCATGGGTCCACGGATTTTCGAGAACTGGGGGTTTATGAATGGAGAGAAAACAAAAATGAAAAGAATACGGGGATGTAGTAAGGTAAAACGAAACGATGTACTTGTTTTTGACTTTCCATACAAACCAAACGCATCGGATGAAATCAAACAAGGCGGAAACCTGTTTTATGTGAAACGCTGCGTTGCCATTCCCGGCGATACATTTTATATCGAAAACGGTATTTACAAAGTGAAAGGAATCAATGAAAGGATAGGACATGTAGAACGTCAACGGGAATTAGCCGGAAGAGATGTCACTTCATTTAGTCTGGAGCTCCGCCATACATTCCCGAAAGACACGGTTCACTATCCATGGACCATCAAGGATTTTGGACCTTTATATGTCCCGGCACAAGGTAACAACATTCAAATAGATAGCCTGTCCATTATACTATATGAAAATCTGATAGAGTACGAAACCGGCAAAGCAATTACTGTCGAAAATGGAATCGTCCGGCTCTGCAACACAGAATTAACAAACTATACATTCCAACAGGATTATTATTTCATGGCCGGCGATTGGATTTTTGACTCCGTCGACTCCCGCTATTGGGGGTTATTGCCCGACGACCTGGTGATCGGAAAAGCTTCCCTCATCTGGAAATCACAGGATATGATCACAAACAAATACAGATGGAACCGGTTTTTTAAAACGATCAAATAATTCAATGAGTATGCGAAGACTTTATGTTTGTTTAGTTATCCTACTTTTCGTTTCCTGTTCAAAGCAGAACTCTCGGTTGGAAATGGCTCTAAAATTAGCCGAATACAACAGGGGTGAATTGGAAAAAGTACTTCAATATTATTCAGCAAATCCATCGGACTCGCTGAAGCTAAAGGCCGCGGAATTTCTGATCATTAATATGCCATGGCATTTTGGTTATGGTGGAGAATATATCGAAAATTATATCCGTAAAATAGATTCTACATTCCATGATCTACCCATAGAGAAACGCTTAGTCTTGTATACTTTACCGGGGAAGTATCCGGAGTTAAGATCAAAACTGGAAATAAAACCGGATATCAAAACAATTACTGCCGATTACCTGATACATAATATCGAAAAATCTTTTGAGGTTTGGGAAAGCAGTTTCTGGCTGAGAGAGCTTGGGTTTGATGATTTTTGCGAATATTTACTGCCTTATCGAATCGGAAGAGAGCCGTTAAGTTATTGGAAAGATTCTTTAAGTAATGATATGAAATCAAAAACAAAAGAGTGGACTGAACACATCTCTGATATAACCAAAGATTCGTATGCATTATATGAATTTCTTAAAACTCATCTAATTGATGATTACTCGAAATATTTTTTATATAAAGTCGATATCCCTGACTCTGTTATAAAACAATACGAATTTGATTGCATTGCCGCATCTGTCGCTTATTGTTACAAGCTGAGAATGTTTGGAATTCCGGCTGCTGTTGACGAACTCCCAAGTTGGGGTAATGGTGATGATCACCATGCGGAAGTTGCCATCATCGACAAAAGAAATACTTCCGGATTTGTTTCCATTGATGCCCGTAATCTCTATGCGGCTAAAGTTTATAGAAACACCTTTTCTGTCAATCACACACAAATATTACAAAAAACAAATGATTATATTCCTCAAGTTGCTAAAAATCCATTTTATAAAGATGTTACCGCTAATTATGTGCAAACGACAACTATTACCATAAAAACAGATTCATTGAAAGACGATCCGAAACATTTATACTTAGGTGTATTCGGACAAGGATGGACTCCTATTGCACATACTGAGGTCTATGGTAAAGCCGAATTTAAAGATATCGGAGCAGGGGTGGTATATGTCCCGTTTTATTACAAAAACAACCGGCAACAGTTCTTTTCCGATCCTTTCTATGTAGGATCAGACAATAGCATCCGTTATTTTACACCAGACTTCAGCAATCTCCGGACGGTTTCTTTAAATCGCAAAGATAGACTCATAATTTATAAGGTTTGGTGGTCGCTTTTTTATCCGAATTGCTTTATTGAAGCATCAAATAATGTATCTTTTACAAATCCGGATCGCATTCATGATATCAATGAAAATACCTATTGGAACAAAGTGGCAGTACCTGTTGATACCTTACTTTCTGCCCGTTATTATCGGATTTTTACCGATGGATCCTCTGTTGAGTTAGCCGAATTTCATTTCTTTGATAAAGACGGACAAGAATTAAACGGAAAAATTATCGGAGATGCTGTTACAATGGGAAATGGTAATATAAACAATATTAATGACAATGACAGACTCACTTTTTCATCAATCACAAACTGGGTTGGCTTTGATTTTGGAAAAGATGTATCTGTCGGAAAAATCGAATATTTACCGCGTAATGATGCAAATGGTATCTATCCGGGCATGAAATACGAATTATTATATTTTGATAAAACCAAATGGGCTTCCATGGGTATAAAAACCACTACCGAATATAAAATTGTATATGATAATGTTCCGAAAAATGCATTGTTATGGCTCCGTAATCTGACAGAAGGGCATGAAGAAAGGATTTTTGTGTATGAAAACGGAAAGCAAATCTGGTGGTAGCTATGAAACGATACGAGGCATAATGAACTTTTTTTATATTTTTGTTCTTTTATATTGGGCGCTATGTGGTTTTTGATTTTTGACATAAATTAATTGATATACGTATGAGACGAGTTATTGCTTCTGTATTATTGTTTGTTTTTGCGG
>JAITVS010000264.1 GCA_031285685.1 Tannerella sp. | reverse complement strand
CGGAATATATCGGTTATCCCGGCGATTTTACCATTTATGATTCCGCAGATTCCAAGAATCTGATAAAAACAATCATAAAAGAAATGCAACTCGACGATAAAATATATCGTCCCGGTATGATACAAAGCCGTATATCCAATGCCAAAAACGCTTTGGTTACATGTAATGCCTATGCTACCAATAAGGAATTACTGGATTATGACATGCATTCCAAAGTACCGCTTACCGGCGAAATTTATAAACGGTATCAGAACCGTTGTTTTAATGCAGGAGCAATGGATTTCGACGAATTATTGTTACAGACAAATATTTTATTCCGCGATCACCCCGGTGTGCTTGCGAAATATCAGGAACAGTTCCGGTATGTACTTGTGGATGAGTATCAGGATACCAATTTTGCACAACATCTGATTGTTACGCGTTTATGCGAAAAACATCAGCGTATTTTTGTTGTCGGTGATGACGCGCAAAGCATCTATTCTTTCCGCGGGGCCAACATAGATAATATGCTGCGTTTCAAGGATAACTATCCGGCATGCAAAGTGTTTAAATTAGAACAGAATTACCGCTCGACGCAGAATATTGTCGATGCGGCAAACAGCCTGATTACGAAAAATAAGGAACAGATAAAGAAAACGGTTTATTCTGAAAATGAGAAGGGGAGCCGAATAACTGTGTTGTCTGCCTATTCGGATTATGAAGAGGGTTATCTTGTCTCAAGCAAAATATTGGAGATGATGCGGGATAAGGGGTATTCCTATTCGAACTTTGCTATATTATACCGGACGAATGCCCAGTCCCGTGTGCTGGAGGAAGCATTGCGTAAACGTATGATAAAATATAAAGTTTATGGCGGGCAATCGTTTTATCAGCGGAAAGAAATAAAGGACATCATCGCCTATCTGCGCGTGATCGTCAATCCGAAAGATGAAGAATCTTTCAAGCGTATCATCAATTATCCTTCACGCGGTATAGGGGATACCACGATTAATAAACTGCAGCATGCCGCCCTGTCGGCCGGTGTCAGCTTATGGGATATTATAGGTTCGCCTCTTGAGTACAATGTCGTTATTAATAAGGGGACTGCCGGAAAACTTCAGGATTTCAGGTTGATGATAGAAGATTTTCAGGAGAAGAACAGAGATATGTCTGCAGCCGAAATTGCCGGATATATAGTCAAACGGAGCGGTATAGCAGGAAGCCTTTTTCAGGATACCTCGGTTGAAGGAATAAGTCGTCAGGAGAATGTACAGGAACTATTGAATGCGATGAATGAGTTCGTTTCGATCAGGCAGGAGGAAGGTTCGGAAAGTCTTTCATTGACAGACTTCCTGATGGAAGTTTCACTGCTGACCGATCAGGATAATGATAAGGACGAGAATCGTGATAAGGTGACCATGATGACTGTTCATGCGGCCAAAGGACTTGAATTTGATAATGTCTTTATTGTCGGAATGGAAAATGACCTGTTTCCTTCGCAACGTTCGATGGATAATCCGAGAGCGGTTGAAGAAGAACGGCGTTTATTTTATGTTGCGATTACGCGTGCAAAAGAGAATTGCATCATTACTTATGCCAAGAACCGCTATCGTAACGGACAGACCAATACTGCGACACCAAGCTTTTTTCTTGAAGATATAGACGGCAAGTACCTTGATTTCGCTGATGATATAGAATTGCCGACTCAGAAGTGGGAGTCTTTTTCGTCATCGCATTCGCATGATCGGAATGAGGGACAATCCGGACGATTTCAGAAGTATGGTATGTCCGGTAAAAATCCGGCATGGGATTCGGAAGGGGTTTTCGGGAACTCTTATCGCAGAACGCCTGGGGCTTACTCCGGTAAAACTTCCCGATCTTCATCCGCACCACAAAAATCCTCCCGTTATACCCGTCTGGAAAAAACGGATGCATCAGAGGTGAAACCGGTGGAGAAAATCAGCTCTCTTGCCGGCCTGACGGTTGGAGACAGCGTGGTGCATGAGCGCTTTGGCGAAGGTAAAGTGATTGCGCTGGAGGGCAAGGGTAGTGATGCGAAAGCGACGGTTGAATTTAAAAATGCGGGACAAAAGAATCTATTGTTGAAATTTGCAAAATTAAAAGTGTTGTAATCATGAATTCATATGAGAATATCCCCTCTCCGTGTTATGTGATGGAAGAATCTTTGCTCCGTCGCAATCTTTCATTGATAAAAAGCGTACGTGAACGTGCCGGTGTGGAGATCATCCTGGCATTTAAGGCTTTTGCATTGTGGAAATCATTTCCGGTTTTCCGGGAGTACGGTTTCTGTTCTACTGCCAGTTCGGTGAATGAGGCACAACTTGCTTTTGAGGAAATGGGAAGCCCTGCTCACACTTATTCACCTGCATATACGGCCGAAAATATCCCTGTTTTCATAAAATACAGTAGCCATATGACTTTCAATTCCCTGTCCCAGTTTCACCGGTTTTATCCGCAGGTAGCGGCTTCCGGTAAACATATATCGTGCGGATTGCGAATTAACCCCGAATACTCGGAGGTAGGTACGGATCTATACAATCCATGCGCTCCGGGTTCCCGGATGGGGATTACGGAGGATCTTTTCGGTGGGAGGTTGCCGGATGGGGTCGAAGGACTTCATTTTCATACATTGTGCGAATCAACTTCTTATGATTTGGAAAAAACGCTGGAAGTGGTTGAAAAACGCTTCGGTCGTTTTCTGAAACAAATAAAATGGCTGAATATGGGAGGAGGACATTTGATGACACGCAAAGATTATGATACGGAACATCTTATTTCTTTGTTGAAATCATTTAAATCAAAGTATCCGGATTTAAAAATAATTCTTGAACCCGGAAGCGCTTTTGCATGGCAGACCGGATATTTGCTTACAACGGTCGTGGATGTGGTTGAAAATAAGGGTATAAAAACAGCCATTATTGACGCCTCATTTTCCTGTCATATGCCTGATTGTCTGGAAATGCCCTATAAGCCGGTCATAAGAGGAGCGGAAGATGCCGGTCCGGCAAGCATGATCGTGGAAAAAGATGCCGGCGGCGCCGGAAAATATAGATATCGTATCGGAGGATGCAGTTGTCTGAGCGGCGATTTTATGGGAGACTGGTTTTTTGGAAAAACACTGGAAGCCGGGGATAAAATAATTTTTGAAGATATGATTCACTATACCACAGTGAAGACGACCATGTTTAATGGTATACCGCATCCGTCTATCGCACTTCTTCGTGAAGACGGAATTTTAGAACTGTATCGTACATTTACCTATGAAGATTATAAAAACAGAATGGACTGATTATTTTGTATTCCCGTCAACTTGCACTATCTTTGTCAAATAATTAAAGAAAATTGAACATATCAGATGGGAATATTCGGTTTTTTTAACAAAGAAAAAAAAGAGACATTAGATAAAGGGCTTTCAAAAACAAAAGAAAGTGTTTTTTCCAAGATAACTCATGCCCTTGTGGGGAAAAGTAAAGTCGACGATGATGTGCTCGATGATCTGGAAGATGTGTTGATCTCCTCCGATGTGGGTGTCGAAACAACACTTAAGATTATAAAACGCATTGAGAAACGGGCGGCTGCTGATAAATATGTTACCGCAGGCGAATTAACACGATTGCTTCGTGAAGAAATTGCCGAATTATTGATGGAAAATAATTCTCAGGATGCCGAACATTTCGCTATACCCGAAACCTCCAGACCTTATGTTATCATGGTTGTAGGAGTCAACGGGGTCGGTAAGACGACGACTATCGGAAAGCTTGCCTATCAGTTTAAAAAGAACGGATTTAATGTTTACCTCGGTGCGGCGGATACATTTCGCGCTGCTGCTGTAGAACAGTTGGTTGTATGGGGCGAACGGGTGGGAGTGCCTGTCATAAAGCAGAAGATGGGCTCGGATCCGGCATCCGTTGCTTTTGATACGTTAAGTTCGGCGAAAGCAAATAACGCGGATGTGGTTATTATAGATACTGCCGGTCGTCTCCATAATAAAGTGAACCTGATGAACGAACTGACCAAGATAAAGAACGTGATGAAGAAGGTTATACCCGATGCTCCTCACGAAGTGCTGCTTGTGCTTGACGGATCAACCGGACAGAATGCTTTTGAACAGGCGAAACAGTTTACGGCTGCAACCGAAGTCAATGCACTGGCTATTACAAAGTTGGATGGTACGGCCAAAGGGGGAGTCGTCATCGGTATATCCGATCAGTTCCGTATTCCTGTCAAATATATCGGATTAGGAGAAAGGATGGAAGATATTCAGGTATTCAGACGTATGGAGTTTGTTAACTCCCTGTTCGGAGAATGAACTTGGAGATACCGATGAGAAAAAATAAAGTTGATATAATTACACTCGGTTGTTCTAAAAATCTTGTTGATTCCGAGCAACTTATGCGACAGTTTAAAGCCAATGGCTATACAGTAACACATGATCCGGATAAAATCAATGGTGAGATAGTAGTCGTAAATACGTGTGGTTTTATTGGTGACGCCCAGGAAGAGTCGGTTAATATGATTCTTGATCTTGAAGAAGCAAAGAGAAAAGGACGGATCGGAAAGCTTTTTGTCATGGGGTGTCTGTCGGAACGTTTCATGAATGATCTTAGACATGAAATTACCGGTGTAGACCATTTTTACGGAAAATTCAACTGGAAAAATCTGCTGAAAGATATAGGAAAATCGTATTATTCCGATTTGGCCAACGACCGTATTCTGTCAACGCCTTCTCATTATGCATATCTGAAGATTGCAGAAGGATGTAACCGTCGGTGTTCCTATTGTTCCATACCTGTTATAACAGGCAAATATCAGTCGCGACCGGTAGATGATATTGTCTCGGAAGCACGTCTGCTCGTAAATAAAGGAGTTAAAGAATTGCAGGTGATAGCGCAGGACCTGACATATTACGGACTGGATCTGTATAGACGCCTGGCTTTATCTGAATTGGTAGAACGGCTTTCCGACATTCCTGGTGTGGAATGGATACGTCTCCATTATGCTTATCCGACTCATTTTCCTTACGATCTGCTACGTGTCATGCGCGAGCGTGATAATGTCTGCAAATATCTTGATATTGCATTACAACATGTAAGCGACAGAATGTTGAAGAAAATGCGGCGTAATATTACGCGTGAGGAAACTTATGAACTGATTAGGATGATCCGGCAGGAAGTTCCCGGTATACATCTCCGTACCACATTGATGGTGGGGCATCCCGGTGAAACGGAAGGTGATTTTGACGAATTGACCGCTTTTGCCGAAGACATGCGTTTTGAGCGCATGGGAGCATTTGCTTACAGCCACGAAACAGGAACTTATTCCTACAATCATTACCGGGATGATATTTCCGATGAGGTAAAACAGCGGCGGTTAGATACCTTAATGAATATTCAGCAATCCATAGCTGCGGAAATCAATGAGAAGAAAGTCGGGAAGACGATGAAAACGATCATTGACCGTAAAGATGGCGATTATTACGTCGGGCGAACGGAGTTCGATTCTCCTGAAGTAGACCCGGAAGTGTTGATAAAAAGCGACAAACGCTTACGTATCGGTGATTTTTATGATGTATTCATCGAAAAAGCGGATATTTTCGAATTGTACGGAAAAACCAAAGTTTAAAATAAAGGATAAATTTTGTTGAAAAAAGCTATATTTTATTTTGTTTATTACAAATCTTAGACTACATTTGTGTCGAAATAACGAAGCAAGTGTTCTATTTTTTATGAAAGATGTCGAATTAGTTACCGCATTGTCCAAACAATTGGATATGTCGCCGCATGATATACTGAATACATTATCAACTCTTTATACGTTGATAGGAGATGTTGTTTCCAATGGTGGAAGTGTAAATATTTCCGGTATCGGACAATTTGAAGCAAAGAAAAAAGGTGAACGTATCTCGGTGAATCCGGCAAATGGGAAGAGATATCTGATACCGCCAAAGCTTACGCCTGTATACAGACCGGCTCCGTTATGGAAAGCTTATTTGAAAAAATTAGATGAAAATGAATGAACGTCTCACTACACGTGGTTTAGCAGAATCTCTTGCCGATCAAACCGGTTTGGATAGAAAGCGTGCCGAAGAGTTTATTGATGCTCTTTCTTCCTATATTACACAAGGCATTGAAAGAAATAAAGTTGTGAAAATATTGGGATTGGGTACGTTTAAAGTCGTGCTCGTGCGTGAACGTGAAAGTGTTCATATACAAACAGGAGAACGTTTTGTTATCCCTGCTCATCACAAACTTTCATTTGTACCGGATAAAGATTTTAAAGAACAGATTAATCGTCCGTTTGCATTTTTCGAGCCTGTCGAAACACCTGCCGAAACATCTTTCGAAACAATGGAAAGCGATGATCTTGTTGTTAAACCCCAAAAAGTTACTTTCAAAAGAGAAAACGAATATAATGTGGATGATGAGGTTATAAGCCAACAGGATGAGATTCGGGATTCAACTGTCCGTCTTGATGGAGATGACCGGAGTACGATGGAAGAATTTTATGAAACACCGGTTGTTTCAGATGCGAAAATTTCATTGGAACATGAAGATTTACCGGAAATGATAGACACTGTTGTGCCGGAAATAAATGAGGAAGTCACATTAGAGCAGGATTATGATTTTTCTGAAATAGAAGAACAATCCGAAATTGTGGAATACACCGAACCGGTTTCTTTTCTTGATCATACGGAATACAAAGAGACGGAACCGGAATTGGAAAATACGGAATATGCGGATGTGGAGAACAAGGAAGAATATCCGGATACGGAACAAAATAAAATTACCGAAAAGAAAAATAAAGTAGTTCCTTTGTGGTTGTGGTTCTTGTTATTGCCGTTACTTTTTGTGGTGGGAGTCGGAAGCGGAACATACGCTTTTCTGCAATATAATTCCGATAAGACATTGAAAATGAAACAGTCCGCAACTGTTTCGGAAATGGTTCCCGAAACTACGGAAAGCTCTCCATTGCCCATAGGGGCAGTACCTGTTTCTGATGATGAGAATCCGGAAATTGAAAATGAAACCGGATTGATTGACAATCTTATTTCTGACGGTAATGCAAATGAGAGTTCCGCGGCTGAAGAAGATAATAAAAATAAAAATGAAGAGAGTCAGAGTCAGCCTGTATCCAATGCTCCGGAAAAGAAAGAAGAAAAGAAAGTGATAGACTGGCTTGCACTTTCATCGGGAAATCCCAGGTCGGAAACAAAACGGGCTGATAAGCCGAACAAGGAGATAGAAGAGAAAAATAAGGCGTTGGCTAATAATGCCAGGACAAAGCAGACAGCTGCAAATACGGCAAAAACGACTGCGGAAAAAGATAAAAATACGTCATCTTCGACTACAAGTAGCGCTAAAACATTACCGGCACGCGTCCGTATGAGCGCCGGGTCAAGTCTGACTCAGATTGCCATGGAATATTACGGAGATAAAATATTCTGGGTCTATATCTATGAACATAATAAGAGCCGTATAAAAAACTTTGATAATATTCCTGTAGGAACAGAATTGCAGTTGCCGTCGCCAAAAACCTATGGCATCGATGCAAAGAGCAAGACTTCCGTACAAAAGGCTCGCCAAAAACAGTCACAGTTGATGAAATGGGATAATTGGGATGATTATAAGTAGTCAACAGGATCTAAAGCGGTTGTTACTTTCATTAATTTAAAGTATTCCCGTTCTTGGTTAGTATTATTTAACAGCAAAATTTGAGTTTTGAAATTTAACATTTCTATTTTTGTGCTGCAAAAAAGAACTGTGGAAAAATTTTGAATAATTATAAACTATAAATTTACTAATCTTATGAATGAGACAGTAGATATCCGTGAATTGAACGAACGGATTGAAAGCAACAGTGCGTTTGTGAATATGATTACTTCCGGTATGGGACAGATAATCGTAGGTCAGAAACATTTAGTGGAGTCCTTACTTATAGGATTATTGTCCGATGGACATATTCTTCTGGAAGGTGTGCCTGGATTGGCTAAAACGCTTGCTATCAAAACACTGGCATCTCTTATTGATGCGAAGTACAGCCGTATACAGTTTACTCCGGATTTGTTGCCCGCTGACGTGATCGGTACGATGATTTATAGCCAGAAAAATGAAGAGTTTGCCGTAAAACAGGGCCCGATCTTTGCAAATTTTGTGTTGGCCGATGAAATTAACCGTGCTCCGGCAAAAGTGCAAAGCGCTCTGCTTGAAGCCATGCAGGAACGTCAGGTGACCATCAGTGAAACAACGTACAAATTGCCGGAACCATTTCTCGTGATGGCGACACAAAATCCAATCGAGCAGGAGGGAACATATCCGTTGCCTGAAGCGCAGGTAGACCGTTTCATGCTGAAGGTTGTCATTAACTACCCCAAGAAAGAAGAAGAAAAGCTGGTTATCCGGCAGAATATCTCCGGCAATAAGATGGAAGTGAAGCCGGTTCTCACCACAAAAGAAATTCTGGATGCCCGTAAAATCGTACGTGAGGTTTATCTGGATGAAAAAATAGAGAGATACATCGTTGATATTGTTTTTGCAACACGTGTTCCTATGGAATATGGATTAAAAGATCTGTCAAGCATGATATCAAACCCTGCTTCACCGCGTGCCTCCATTAATATGGCGCTTGCAGCCCGGGCTTATGCGTTTATCAAACGTCGCGGATACGTAATTCCGGAAGATGTGCGTGCTGTCTGCCATGATGTGATGCGCCACCGGATCGGACTGAGTTATGAAGCGGAAGCGAATAATCTGACATCGGAAGAGATTATAAACGAGATACTCAACAAGGTTGAAGTTCCCTGATTGACAACCTATGATTGACTATGAGAATATACTTTTATAATCCTCATTGTCAATTGACAAGTCTGAAAGTATGGAAACGAGTGAACTTTTAAAAAAAGTAAGGAAGATCGAAATCAAGACGCGCGGCTTGTCACGCAATATTTTTGCCGGAGAATATCATTCGGCATTTAAAGGGCGTGGTATGGCGTTCAGCGAAGTACGGGAATATCAGTTCGGTGATGATATACGCGACATAGATTGGAACGTTACGGCGCGATATGCGCGTCCTTATGTGAAAATCTTTGAAGAAGAACGTGAGCTGACGGTGATGTTGATGATTGACGTATCGGGAAGTAAAAACTTCGGTACTGTTCATATGATGAAGAACGAGGTGACAACGGAGATTGCCGCTACGTTGGCTTTTTCAGCGATACAAAATAATGACAAGATCGGGGTTATCTTTTTTTCCGATAAGATTGAAAAATTCATCCCGCCGCAGAAAGGACGTAAACATATTCTGTATATTATACGAGAATTGCTTGATTTCCAGCCTGAAAATAAGGAGACGGATATTTCACAGGCATTGAAGTATCTGACAAACGTGATCAAAAAACGTTGTACGACATTCCTGATATCGGATTTCATTGATAAGGGAAATTATTCGGACGCACTGACGATAGCCAACCGTAAGCATGATATTGTGGCCATACAGGTTTATGATCGTCGCGAAACGGAATTACCTTCTGTGGGACTGATTAAAATGAAAGATGGTGAAACCGGTTCCGAACGTTGGATAGACAGTTCTTCGTCAGGTGTAAGGAAGATGTATAATGAATGGTGGAACCGTCGTCAGGAAAAAATGATGCAGTCGTTCAATAAGTGTCGTGTGGACTCGGTGTCTGTGCGTACGGAAGACGACTATGTTAAATCTTTGCTGGCATTGTTTCATAAACGAAATTAATTAGACCAATGAATTTGAAAAAATATCATATTTTATGCATCCTGTTTCTCTCTTTAGCATCGTTGCCGGGAGTGAGAACACATGCGCAGCAGACGCTTGTCGATGTGAAAATAGACGTTGCAGACATCATGATTGGCGAGCAGACGATGCTTCATTTAACCGTAACGACTGATAAGGATAAACAGATCCTGATTCCTTTGCCGGGTGAAATGCTGATGAAGGGGGTCGAAGTGTTGAATATCATGCCGCCGGATACTGCGGATATCAAAAACAATCGTATGACGATCAGTTATGATTTGCTGATAACCTCTTTTGATTCGTCTTTGTACCTGCTTCCGCCTTTTGTAGCCATTGATGGTCGTGATACCTTGTATTCCGATCAGGTCGTGCTGAAAGTTTCATCCCCTGACGTTAATCTCGAAAATCCGGAAGAATATTACGACATTAAGGATGTCTGGCGTCCTCCGTTTGTCTTGTCCGATTATTATGCACTTATATACGGAATTCTGTTTACCCTGTTTCTGATTTGTGTGATAGGGTATTTTATCCAGCGTATGCGCAACAGACCGGAGAAAACCGTAGTTGTGGCGGAAGGACCTAAATTGCCTCCTCATGAACAGGCGATTAAAGAGTTGAAGGACATCCGCGAACAGAAACTGTGGCAACAGGGACATAATAAGGAATATTATACGGAAATAACGGATACGTTAAGGCGTTATATTACGGCTCGTTACGGTGAATCCGTGATGGAAAAAACATCATCGGAAATACTCGACATCATCCGTGATGAAGAACCGGGTAACAAAGAAGTTTATGACACATTGAAACAAATACTTCATTTATCTGATTTTGTGAAGTTTGCGAAACTTCATCCGCTGCCTGATGAAAATGATTTGAGTATGTTTAATGCGAATCTGTTTGTCGAGCGGACAAAGCGTACGGAAGTAGCCGCGTCGCCTGAGTCCGGTAAGGAACAAGCTGATAAAAATGATGAACCGACTAATAAATAAACGATAATATGATATTTGCTAATCCACATTATTTGTATTTATTATTGTTGTTGATTCCGCTGATTATATGGTATATTCTCCGTATGCGGAAAAAACAGGCAAGCCTGCAGGTATCTGCCATGGAAGCTTTCGATACGCCGAAGGCGACTACATTAAAAGTATATATGCGTCATATTCCGTTTGTGCTGCGTATGATTGCCGTTGCCCTTGTGATCGTTATTCTGGCGCGCCCGCAGTCAACAAACAGTTGGGATACCAGAAGTACGGAGGGTATAGATATTATGCTGACGATTGATATATCCGGAAGTATGCTTGCTGAAGATCTGAAGCCTAACCGGCTTG
>JAITVS010000241.1 GCA_031285685.1 Tannerella sp. | reverse complement strand
ATCGCCCATGGGAAGGACCGAAAGGTTTGAGTAATCAAAGGGGAGACCGGTATTATACGGATGGAACACCCGAACAATTTAAGAATTATTTGAACAATGCCATTGATTGGATGAATGCAAATCCGAAGAAAACCACGAAGGAAAAAATCATTCTGTTGTATGCTTGGAACGAGCTCGGAGAAGGCGGCTATTTGGTTCCTACCAAAGCCGATCCCGAAGCCGCTAAATTGAAAGAGATCAAGGAAGTCGTTTCGAAATAAACCATTAGAGACCTCTTCGGAAAATGTACATTTTATCAAAGCAATCGTTTTGTCTCATATTGTGAATACAATAAAAAAACTGTTCATTTTATTAATGATCGTCATCACCATTCCGGAATGTAGTCAGAATGAAAAAAGACTCATAGGAATATACAGCGGCAGTATTTATTATTGTGAGGAGGGCAAAGATACTGTAACAGTACGCAACGTATTTTTGAAACTTACTATATTCACAGATGAAATTCCAACTTCTTCCATGTATAGAGCCAAATTGGAAATAGACACGTTTACTGTTGTTGGAGTACCAAACCCTTGGAGAAAAACTCCCGATTTGATATTTCCCAGTGTAACTACGGAGCATAATATAGATCATAAAGATGGGCAATACCTGCTTCGGATGGGGGAAACCACAGCCGATTTTGGGTTTCCAATTCCTTATCCTATTCAAGTTGACGGTATCATTGATTATTCATACAGTGCACGAATAAGTATGAAAATCGCAGCATCATTTGGGTTGAAAAAGGAATTTGTCTTTGAGGGAAATCAGATTTACTTTCGTTCTATTCCTGTTAAAATTAAAAATTTAACATCATCTTTAGAAAAACCTGTTCCAATTGATGTTTTTTGATCAAAGATTGGACGAATCTCTTACTTATAAGTTAAAAATCAATATGAAAAACGTTAGAAAAGCAGTTATATCCCTTTTATTATCCATACTTGCAGTTGGTTACAGTGGCGGTAAAACCGGAAAATTTTCTAGAAAAGGATTTATCCCTGATTCGGCTATATTTGCCAGAGAGCGCCCCGAACCAGCCGTTGTCAGGGGATTTATGATGAGCGAAACCTTCACGGCGGAGGATTGCAAAGATGTGAAAGTTTGGGGCGCCAATGTTATTCGCATGCAATTGTATCCTGTGCGGTTTGCTCAACAAAGAAAGGCGAGTCTTTGGGAGGCGTGGCCAGCATATTTGGACAAAATAGAAACGCAAGTTCGATATGCAGCGGAGGCAGGTCTTAAAGTGGTGGTTGATTTACACCAACCGCCTTTCGAAAATGTCGAAAAATTCGACCAACCCGAATTTTGGGAACGCAATGATTTGCAGGCGGGATTTTGCAGGCTTTGGACGGATCTCACCAAACGAATGTTCCCCTATAAAGCACATATTTGGGGATACGATCTTTTGAACGAGCCGTTGGACAGGTCGCAACTGCCGGATGTTGCTCTTCAATGGAGGCCGATAGCTGAAAAAATTATTCAAGCAATCAGGGAAGTCGATAAAGAAACATGGATTATCTTTGAACCCGGCCCCGGTAGCCTGTTTACCGGATTTCGGGATTTGGAACCGTTGCCCGATCCGAGAATCATTTACAGCGCACATTTCTACGAGCCGCAAGATTACACGCATCAAGGCGTGTTCAATATCGCGGGTACCGATTTGGACAAAGCCAAAGAGAAAACGGGAATTGTTTATCCCGGAACGGTGAACAACAAGCAATGGGATAAAAAAAAGCTGGAGCAAATTCTTCGATATGCCGACGATTTTCAAAAGCGTTGGAAAGTGCCGGTTTACGTGGGCGAGTTCAGCGTTATCCGTTGGGCTCCTCGCGAATCGGCGTTGCAATGGCTTGGTGATGCGTTATCCTTATTTGAGGAAAGAGGTTGGTCGTGGACATATCATGCATTCAGGGAATGGCATGGATGGAGCTTGGAGCATGACGAAACATTTTGGATGGAGGGGATGCAGAAACCTATTCCTGCGGGAAACGATACCGAAAGAGCAAAACTTATTAAAGGCGTTTTGCAAAAGAATGAGATAAATTGACTATTCTTAGTTATACTAAAGTGAAAGTGATTTTCGGATTTTACTTCATCGCTTCCTCGGTTTTGTCTGTTGGAAATTGCATACCAGCTCCGTCCCAAGTCAA
Organism: Tannerella sp.; assembly: GCA_031285685.1. Classification (GTDB taxonomy): domain Bacteria; phylum Bacteroidota; class Bacteroidia; order Bacteroidales; family Tannerellaceae; genus Tannerella. The sequence goes on along the minus strand of JAITVS010000241.1, from coordinate 331 downwards.
TACCAAGTCCAAGCAAAAACATAATTTCCCATTCTCAACTTTCAATTTATAAAAGCCGAAAACCACTTTCAATTGAGTATAACTATTTTGATCGTGAAGATATGTTTCCACATTATAAATAAATACGCATATCCCAATATTTGCCTGTTCGCCAAAAATGCTTAGCTTTGCCCAAAATATTCACAACATGAATCTAATAGAATTTTCGGAATTGTTTCCTGACGAATTGAGTTGTAAAGCCATGATCAAAGAAATACGCGATAGAAAAGGAGTTGTTTGTGGCAAATGCGGCGGGAAGGTACATTATTGGAAAAAAGATAAGGAGATGTAT
>JAITVS010000194.1 GCA_031285685.1 Tannerella sp. | reverse complement strand
TCATTAAAAATGACACATGATCCCATTCCTTCTAAACAAGTAATATCATAAAATTCCTTCCACAATATTACCCCTTGTACTACATCTTGTTTCATGTAAATCTATCAAAGAACTCGTTTTACATACTTGAAAAATCGAACACATTCTAACTCCGATTATTTCTTTCTGTCATTTCACTTTTTCTATGCGAAACGGACTGCAAAGATAATGCTTTTTTATTTTTACTTCCAAATATTTTTTGAAGTTTTTTTTGACAATTTTCAAAATCATTGAAAATCAACAAACAAATATTCATTCAGCATTTTCGTTTATTACGAATCTCTTTTCGCAGTTGCTTTATCTCTCAAAAGCGGGTGCAAAGATATGGGCTTTGTTTTTCTATTCCAAATATTTCTACTACTTTTTTTCAAAAAAAAATCACTTTTTTTTCAATATACTCAAAAACAATGTGTTATAAAACATAAAATATTATACTTTTTTTTGAACTAGCTGTTCAAAATCTAAATTCAACGACATTTCATACTCTCTTCAATATGACTTTCTGATTCAAAACCTTGAAATTCCACCTATATTTTACAGCAAATATCGTAAGTAATATTATTCCCGATATAATTGTAGGAAGAAGATCTTCCGCAGGATTAATTTCTTTTATCTCAAAAAGTGCATATGTCTGAAGCGCGGATCCTTTATATGTAACCAGAACAGAACCCAATAAATTATTTACCGTATGAACTCCCATTGCCAGTTCTATACCATCATCCAGAATACTCATTAATCCGAACATGAATCCCATAAATATATATTGTGTTATCATTACGCCAAATCCGTATTCCGCAACTTCCGGATTGTACGAATGCAGCAATCCGAATAAAACACTTGGGATTATTAATGCCCACCAACGACTATGGGTCCATGAAGCAACCCCCTGAGCAAGATATCCGCGAAAAAGAAATTCCTCTGCCGTAGCTTGTAATGGTATAAACATAACAGACACGATCAGCAAAATTAAAAATTTCATAGGTTCAAAACGAAACTCCAGATTTCCCGGTTCAACCAAATAACTGATAACCAGTAAAACAATTGTAATGAACCCAAAAACTAAAAAGCCAAAGGAAAACCTTGACCAGCGCACATGCCTGGTCCCGTTAATAACCTCCGTCCATGAACGCCCATGTATCAATTTAATAAAAACGGCTGCAGCAATAAGCATGACGGCAAAAACAAATAACATCGCAAACAAAACTATATTTTTGTCAACACCGGAAAGATCTAAACTCATACCTGATAATGATCCGATATCAGCCCCATTTTTCATGAAAGAAATAATCATTATCGCTAAAAGAGGTATGGCACCTATCGTATTAGCAACAACTACGCAAAGGAAAAACACTAGCAAATACCAATACCATTGGCTTCTTTTCGATGTAACACATTCTAAATGATTCATAACTCTGATTATAAATTTGCAATAAAACCCTTAGTACCTTGTATATAAATATCTCTTAATGCTCTTTTTGGGAGTTTTTTCAAATTCCGTAGGATAAAGCTCGATTCGTGCAATATTTTCATACGGAGCCAGTAACTTATTTGCTTCTTTACAATTATGCTCCATCAACAACGGAAGATCTTCGCTCGACATACCCACACTATCGATCTGCTCATAGTCAGGATATACAAGCGCTACAATTTTTCCGTCATGCTCTAAAACAAGACTTTCAAGGACAAATGGCATATTATTCAGTTTCGCCTCTAATTCTTCCGGATAAATATTTTGTCCGGAAGAATTCAATATCATCGTTTTACTGCGCCCGCGTATAAAAATACGCTTTTCTTTATCTATAGTCCAAAGATCTCCTGTACGAAGCCAACCGTCTTTTGTAAATGCCTCATAAGTCGCCTCTTCGTTTTTATAGTAACCAAGCATGACATTTTCCCCACGTACTTGTATCTCGCCTACCTCATTAAACGGATCAGACGAGTCTATACGTACATCCATAATATCTTTCAGAACATGTCCGCAAGAGAGGGGTTTAAAAAACCTGTAGTTTGAATAACTGATAAGCGGACCACATTCCGTCATTCCGTAACCTATCGTAACAGGAAATTTTATCCTACACAGAAAATCCGTAACATCTTGATTCATAGCAGCTCCCCCAACAATAACTTCACAAAATCTTCCTCCCAGAGCAGTAGTCAGCTTTTTGTTAATCTGCCCATAAATACGATTAGCCAAAAGGGGTATTGATAATGCCAGTTTCATTGCACGCTTACCAAGTTGCGGAAGAATCATTTTCTTATATATTTTTTCCAAGATCAGCGGCACAGTTATAATAAGGTTAGGCTTCACATCCTCAAACGCCTGCAAGAGAATCTTTGGTGTCGGCATTTTACCTAAAATATAGACATGAGCTCCGACAGCCATAGGCACCAATAAATTAAAAGCGCAACTGTATGTATGAGCCAAAGGCAGAAAACACAATTCGTTATCACCACGAAACATGAGATCCAATGTCCGGGCATATGTCACGTTGCCGGCAAGATTATTGGCTGTCAGCATAACACCTTTACTGAAACCTGTCGTTCCCGATGTATAGTTAATTTCTATCAGCGCATCATTCGAAATATCCGGATAGCGAACATCCTCTTTCGTAAAACCATTCGGGTAACATTCTTTGTATCTGCGATCTACAATCGTTCTCATTTCGGCAAACTTTTTTCTGTCACGGCAATTCAGACATGAAAAATCAGACAACGAAACCACCATTTTCACTTCGCCCAGCATATCGGCATCCAACACATCCCAGATGCGATCGGAAACAAACAGAAATGAAGACTCCGAGTGATTGACAATATGGTGTATGTCGTTCGAATTAAAATCCTGAAGAATCGGTACAATAACAGCTCCATATGTAATAACGGACATGTAAGCGACTCCCCAGCGAGCGCAATCTTTTCCGACTAACGAAATCTTATCACCCGAACGTATCTGAAGATATTCAAATAATAGATGCAAACGCGCAATTTCGGCCGACATATCGCTGAAATGAAACGTTCTATCTGTTCCATAATCGGATAAAGCCGGAAGTTCCCAATTATCACGGAAACTTTGCTCGTACATCTTAATTAGATTCTCTTTTATCATTAGTATTTAAATAAATTATTCAGTTGCAAATCTACAAAAACAATCGAATACGTCCGATAATTTTTGTCTTCATACAATTGTAGTTTTTTCCCGTTTGAGTTTTAAATTTCAAATGTACGATTATTTATTTTATCATTAATCTCTTGTAAAAATTTCAACCTCATGATCTTCGCCGACAGCATCCTCATCTCTTGCAAAAATAGTAATTCTTTGAAATACAGCAAAATTTCATTCTAAATGCTTTCTTTTGAAAAACAGACTCACACCCGGAGAACGAGGCTAAGCATGCCCACCATCCGTCATATATCACATTGAGAAATTAACTGCGACGCCAATTATTCGGCCATTGAAGCCTCTGCAGATATATTGATTAAAGCGTTTTAAAATAGTTGTCAACAATACGGTGAGAAATACAAAATGAACAAGTTCATTTTGTATTTCTCACCGCTTGCATTACCTTTGCAGCTAAAATTTGCACGTGATATGACTGATGTTTACGAGTTCGAAAATAAAACGGCGGCCTATTTCACATTGGGCTGCAAGCTGAACTTTGCCGAAACATCGACTGTCGGCAAGGAATTGGCGGCTTTGGGTATCCGTAGAACCCGCTTGGGGGAACAGGCGGATTTTTGTATTATAAATACTTGCTCCGTAACGGAATTGGCCGATAAAAAATGTCGTCAGATGATCCGTCGTATCCACAAATCTCACCCGGAAGCATTTACAATCGTCACGGGATGTTACGCACAACTCAAACCGGATGATATAGCGCAGATTGAAGGAGTTGACTTGGTTTTGGGTGCGGAACAGAAAAATGATATTTCAAAATATGTCAAAGACATTGTCAGCCGAAATAAAAAACCGGCATCAAATATTATCGCGTCGCCCGTCAAAGATGTGCGCACGTTTGTGCCGTCTTGTTCGGCCGACGACCGCACACGTCATTTTCTGAAGGTGCAGGACGGATGCGACTATTTCTGCACGTATTGCACCATTCCGCACGCACGCGGACGAAGTCGCAACGGTGCCATCGCGGATATTGTGAAACAAGCCGAGCAGGTGGCCGATAGCAGAGGAAAAGAAATCGTTCTGACCGGTGTCAATATCGGCGATTTCGGAAAAAGTACCGGCGAACAATTTATCGACCTGATCAAAGCGTTGGATAAGATAAAAGGCATCGAAAGGTTTCGGATCTCATCGATCGAACCGGATCTGATCACTGATGAAATCATATCATTTGTCGCTGAAAGCAACCGTTTTATGCCTCACTTTCATATCCCCCTGCAAAGCGGAAGCGACACGGTATTAAAACTGATGCATCGCCATTATGACACGGCGCTGTTTCGACAAAAAACGGAACAAATCAAAAAACTGATGCCCGACGCGTTTATTGGAGTAGACGTGATTGTCGGCACACGCGGTGAAACGGATGAGTTTTTCAATGAAGCGAAATCATTCATCGAAAGCATACCGTTTACACAACTGCATGTTTTCAGTTACTCCGAACGACCCAATACACAAGCGCTCAAAATAAAACCGGTCGTTTCGCCGGATAAAAAACACGAAAGAAGCAAATTACTTTTGGATTTATCTGAGAAGAGGACACACGATTTTTATGAGACGCATATCGGAAAAACAGCCAGAGTTCTGTTTGAACATGCAAAAAAAGGACAGCATATGCAAGGTTTCACGGAGAATTATATCAAGACGGAAATTGCATATCAAAAAGCGTTGTGTAATGAGATACGCGAAGTAAAAATAACCGGTTGGAATGAAGACAACACAGCGCTGACCACCGAAATAATTGATTAGAGATATGGGTAACAAGATACTATACGCATTCTTATTCGTTTGGGTAAAAATCCATGCCATTCTTCCCATGCGCGTACTTTATATATTGTCCGACATCATGTATTTCCTGATATACCATGTAGCTCGTTATCGCCGGAAAATTGTCCGAAAAAACATGACAAATTCATTTCCGGACAAAACGGAAAAAGAGATAGCCCGGTTGGAGCGCCGTTTTTATCATCATTTCGCGGATTACATCATGGAAACAATCAAGCTCGCGCATATCTCACAAAAAGAGCTCCTGAGGCGCGCCGACATCCGCAATCCGGAATTGGTTTTTGAATTGTTGGACAAAGGACATACGTGCATGATTATGATCATGGGACATTACGGTAACTGGGAATGGTTTTCCGGTGCAACAGCGCATTTTCAAGGGCGGGCAACCATTTACCAGGTTTACAGACCGCTGAAAAACAAAGCTTTCGATCGCTTATTCATCTATCTCAGGACGCGATTTCATTCTCACGGAATAAAGAAAAAGGATACGGTCCGGGATATGATCACTTTGAAACGCAACAAAACACACGCCCTTCTTCCCTTTCTCGCGGATCAAACGCCCAGCAAAGCGAATCTGCATTACTGGACGACGTTTATGAATCAAGACTCCGCAATTTTGACGGGGCCGGAAAGGATTGCGAAAAAATTAGACGTTCCCATCATATTTGCGGATACGCAGAAGACAAAACGAGGCTATTATACCGTTGATTTCAAACTACTTACAGACAACGCGAAAGATACGCCTGAGTTTTGGATCACCGAACAATATACACGCATGATGGAAGCATGTATTTTACGAGATCCCGCTTACTGGCTTTGGACACATAACAGATGGAAATACAAAAGAGAATGAAAGTATCCGTTATCATATTAAACTGGAACGGCCAGGTACTAATGGAAAAATTTCTACCTTCTGTCATCGCAAATACCCCTCCGGAAATTGCGGAGATCGTTGTCGCTGACAATGGCTCTACAGATAATTCCATTGCTATGCTCAGAGAAAAGTTTCCTTCCGTACGATTAATAGTACTTGATAAAAACTACGGCTTTGCTGAAGGATATAACAAGGCCATAGCGCAAACAGACTCTATCTATACGGTACTTCTCAACAGCGATGTAGAGGTAACTCCGGACTGGCTTGACGCCCCGTTAACTATCCTGGATACGGATAAATCCGTCGCAGCAGTACAACCGAAAATCCGGGCGCAAAAGAATAAAAAATATTTCGAGTATGCAGGTGCGGCAGGAGGCTTTATAGACATATACGGATATCCTTACTGTCGCGGCAGGATCATGTCCGTAGTAGAAGAGGATCATGGGCAATACGATACACAAGCCGATATCTTATGGGCAACAGGCGCTTGCCTTTTTATAAGAACCGATATCTATAAAAAGGAAGGCGGATTAGACGCAAACTTTTTTGCGCACCAGGAAGAAATAGATCTATGCTGGAGACTGCGTTCACGGGGTTATCGTATTGTCTGCGTACCCCAATCCGTAGTCTATCATGTAGGAGGTGCAACCCTTAATACGGAAAGTCCGCATAAGACTTTCCTTAACTTCCGGAATAATCTCCTTATGTTATATAAAAATCTTCCGGAAAAAAACATACGGCACGTGTTTCGGGTACGCTTCTGGTTAGACTTTATCGCCGCTTCGAAGTTCTTTCTGACCGGACATCCAAAAAATGCTTCAGCCGTATTCCGGGCACGTCGTGAATTTAAAAAACTTAAGAAAGAGTACTCGGAAATAAGGAATGAAAATATTAAAAAATCAACGGAAAATCAAATACCGGAAATACACAGAAAAAGCCTGCTTGTATCCTTCTACATCAAAGGTCTGCATGTATTCTCCGAATTCTGATTCGTTTCCTTCCCCAATACCCTTGCATATACAATAAATGCGAAGCCCGAAAATAGAACGGACCTCGCATAATTTAAATTATTCATAAGTTTTACCAGGCGCTTTTCTCTATATTCCAGACAAACGCCCGCAATCCTAATTGCTCCGTTTGTTTATCCATGGCGTTCAATGCATCAAGTACCGGGTCAACCCGGTCATCATCAACAACCGTAATAATCGCTGAACACATAGCCGGCCAGGCATGACTTCCATAATGCGGATCACCGGTCTTGCTTCCCCGTCCCTGTACCTGCTCGAAACGCGTAAATCCACGGCAGTTCAGATGCGTCAAGATTTCAATAATACGTTCATGAAATGCCTGATCATAAGAAATTAATATTGCTTTCATTTGTACAAATATTTATTTTTAAACACTAAAGTAATATGGAACTCGCACGAGTAAGTTCCAGGTTTCATGTTCAAAGTTCAAAGTTTTTATTTGAAACCTGGAACTTTGAACCTGGAATTAATAAATGCTCGTTTCATATGTATAAAATCGATTTTTATCCGTTATTTTTTCTTTATTATATATTGCTTATGCGAATCAAAATACTCCTGCATTGCACGTTTCTTTCGCAAACTACGACGCTGACGCTTAATACCCACACCGGCAAATGAACAGAATAGGGTCGGAACCAGAATTAAAGTTAATATGGTTGAAATCGTAAGACCGCCGATAACGGCAACCCCCATCGGACGCCACATTTCTGCCCCCTGACCTGTACCTACCGCCATCGGTATCATACCCAAAATTGTAGTAAGAGTCGTCATAAGTACAGGGCGAAGACGGCTTTTTCCGGCAGTAACAACAGACTGGATCACACCCTGACCACGTTCACGACACAACATCGTATAGTCAATAAGCACAATACCGTTCTTCACCACAATACCAATCAACATAATGGCTCCCAGCAAACTCATTACACTCAGTGTTGTTCCTGTTATGAATAAAAACAGGATCACTCCGCTGAACGCAAATGGTAACGAGAACATGATGATAAACGGGTAGGTCAAAGATTCGAATTGCGCCGCCATCACAATAAATACCAATACAATAATCAACAAAGCCAATGTTCCGAGATCTCTGAACGAATCCATTTGATCTTCATACGAACCGGCAACCTGAATATTGATATCAGACGGGACATCCATATTTTTTATAATCTTCTGACCCTCCGCAACAATATCGCCTAACGCCGCACCAGGGCCGATTACAGCAGATACCGTAACAATACGTTGACGATCCTTACGATCAATAGACGGAGGAGATGAACGTTCCACTACAACACCAAGATCTTTTACGCGCATGGCCTGCCCCATGTTATTGTAGATAAGGATATTCTCAATATCTTCTATGCTTTCACGAAACGCTTTGGCGTAACGCACTACAATATCATATTCTTCCCCGTCCTCGCGATATTGTGACGCCGTAGCTCCGTTAAAACGGTTACGAAGATAGGTTCCCGCCGTAGAAAGATTTACCCCGAACATGGATAATTTCTCACGGTCAAAATCCACCTGAAACTCCGGTTGATAATCTCCGCGACTGATTGTTACTTCCGAGACACCTTTTAAAGCTAACAATTCACGCTGCATGATAGCCGCCATTCTGTCCGTTTCCTCCATATCATATCCGTATATTTCAAAATCGGCAGAACTTTGCCCTCCGAGGCCACCACCGCCACCGCCGGAAGAAACCTGAAATTTCTTGAATTCAGGATAACTGCTGATATCCTTACGCATTAACTCGCATATTTCATCCTGTGTAATATTACGCTCTCCCGGATCTACAAGACTTATATTGAAGGTGATGATATGCGAACCGTTATCCTGCATGGAAGCCCATGTATTATCCTCATCCGCCTGCCCAATCGTATAATTACATACTTTTATATGATAATTCTTATCATTCATCCATTTAGCAGTCAGTTCCGAGGCTAATCTCTGTGCAATTTCCTTTCTGGTACCAATCGGTAATTCCAGGTTAACGCCAATACGCGCATTATCCTGCGAAGGAAAAAACTCCGTACTGATACCTCCCAGACAAAACAGACTTCCGATAAACAAAACCAAACAACCCATTACAATTATTATCCGATGACGAACCGCCCAATTCAGCATACGTGAATACCATGTATCAAGCCCGTCTAAAGCCCTTTCTATCGGACCATAGAAGAAACGGAACGCTTTTGTCTGTTTTTTCTGAAGTTTCAGCAATAAAGAACACATCATCGGAGTAAGAGACAATGCAGCGCCGGTTGATACAACCATAATAACACACATCATCCAACCCAATTGTTTAAACAATACGCCGGCCATACCCGTTACCATTGTCAATGGAAAGAATACGGCAAGCATCGTTAATGTGGAAGCTATTACCGAAATGGCCACCTCATTTGTTCCATGAATAGCCGCTTGTTTCGGGTCGGAACCCCGTTCAATATGTGTTGTCACATTTTCCAGCACAACGATCGCATCATCCACCACCATACCAATAGCTATTGATAAGGATGAAAGGGATATGATATTAATGGATGCGCCGGTAATCGCCAGATAAATAAACGAAGCGATAAGAGAAAGCGGAATCG
>JAITVS010000232.1 GCA_031285685.1 Tannerella sp. | reverse complement strand
AACTGCATCGTTTTGAGCAATTAGTGCGTAATGGAGCGGACTTCTTTGTGTCATTGTTGCAGGAGCGTAATTACTATGCCGGGCCGAACGTGAAACCGTTTCACCGTTTTCGTCCTATTCCTCAAAAACACATTGACCGTTTAGATCCTGCGGATCCGAATCCGCAGAATTACGGATATTGATATTTTGTCTGTGGAAGTTGCCTCTTTTATGGGGCAACTTCTTTCTTTATAAATAAACAGATTGTTTGATAGCATATGAGAAAAAAAGTAATAGGTCTTTTATGTATGGTTTTGATTTGTAGCGGCCTGCATGCTCAGGAAAAACTTTATCATAACTCCTTTCCGCTGGCCGATGTAGAACTCCTGGACGGTCCCTTCAAACATGCGCGCGAACTGAATATAGAAGTACTCATGCAATATGATACCGATCGTTTGCTGGCGCCTTTTCTGCAGGAAGCAGGGCTACCGAAAAAAGCCGAATATTTTCCCAACTGGGAAGGATTGGACGGACATGTTGCCGGACATTATTTAAGTGCACTGGCCATCCACTATGCTGCAACCGGAAACCGGGACTGTAAAGAGAGAATGGATTATGTGATCTCCGAAATGAAGCGGTGTCAGGATGCTAACGGTGACGGATATATAGGCGGGGTACCCGATGGGAAAAAAATATGGGGCGAAATCCGGAACGGCAATCCGCTCATTGTCTGGAATTACTGGGTCCCCTGGTATAATGTTCATAAAACTTTTGCAGGTCTTCGCGATGCATGGCTGTATGCCGATAATGATCAGGCCCGGGAAATGTTTCTGAGGATGTGTGATTGGGGTATTTCTGTAACCGGTCTTCTCACCGATGAACAAATGAAAGGCATGGTGGCACAAGAACATGGAAGTATGAATGAAGTATATGCCGATGCATATCAGATGACCGGTAACGAAAAATACCTGAAAGCAGCCAAACGTTTCGGCAGCGATTATCTGTATGAAGAGATGTCCGTTCGCAAAGATAGTCTGGATAATCGCCATGCCAATACTCAGGTACCCAAAGCGGTAGGTTATCAGCGTACGGCTGAGGTCTGCAGAGATCAGGCAAATAAAACCGCAGCGGAATTCTTCTTTGAGACCGTTGTCAACAACCGTTCTCTTTCTTTCGGTGGAAACAGCCGCCGTGAACATTTCCCGTCAAAAGACGATTGCATCAGCTACATGGAAGAACGTGAAGGACCCGAATCCTGTAACACTTATAATATGCTGAAGCTGACGCAGGGGCTTTTCCGGATGGATCCGCAAGCTAAATATGCCGATTACTACGAACGTGCTATGTTCAATCATATACTTTCCACCCAACATCCGCATCACGGCGGATATGTTTATTTCACTCCTGCCCGTTCTGCCCACTACCGGGTATATTCATCGCCCAACAATGGTATGTGGTGTTGTGTAGGAACCGGAATGGAAAACCACGGAAAATACGGTGAATTTATTTACACTCATTCTCATGATTCTTTGTATGTTAATCTGTTTGTAGCTTCTCAACTGAATTGGAAAGATAAAAATGTCCGGATAACACAAAATACCGGTTTTCCCGAAGAAGAAGGAACAAAACTGACGATCCGGACAAATAAAACCAGCCGGTTTACGATCCTGATACGTTATCCGTGGTGGGTAAAACCCGGAGAAATGGAGGTTGTATGCAATGGGAAAAACTATGCGGCCGGTTCAATACCCTCTTCTTATGTAGCAATAAGCAGGAAATGGGAAGACGGTGATGTCATTGAAGTCAAAACACCGATGCATATGAATCTGGAAGAGTTGCCCAACGAACCCGGATATATTTCCATTCTGCGGGGACCGATCGTTATGGGTGCTAAAATGGGAACTCACGATTTGCGGGGACTCATCGCCGACGATCATCGCTGGGCGCACATCGCCCATGGTTCGCTTGTGCCGATGTTTGACGTGCCGCCTGTTATCGGTAGCAAAAAAGAAGTACAGGCAAAACTGCAAAACATACAGCCGGTATCCGGAAAACCGTTCCATTATATTGTACCGGGCCTTTTTTCGGATGATAAATATAAGGATCTCGTATTAGAACCGTTTTTCAATATTCACGATAGCCGGTATATGATTTACTGGCTTACCGCAAGTCAACATGAGTATGACGAAATTCTCCGGAAACGGAAAGAGGAAGAACAGCAGAAAATGATTCTCGACGGACGCACTGTCGATGCGGTAAAAACAGCCGAACAGCAGCCGGAGATTGATCATTTGATGAAGCAGGAATATACAGGCACCGGAGTGTTTATGGAACAACCGTGGAGGGAAACCCGTCCCGGTGGGTATTTCCAGTACCAACTCAAAACAGATGGCAGGGAAGACCTGGCGTTAATGGTGCGTTATTGGGGCAAAGAACCGGAACACCGCACAGTTACGATTTACATCGACGGCCAACAATTGGCTGCTGATCAGATTTCCGGTAAATGGGATAAAGGCGAATTTGTGAATATCGAATATCAGATTCCGGCCGGGATGCTGAAATCCAAAGAATATATTACAGTGAAATTTACCGCGAATGATAACCATAAAAGCGCACGGATATTCTATGTGCGTTTACTGAAGCCATAAGGAAGGGGGCTGACTCTTTATGGCTGCTGAGAAGATAAAGCAATTCAATGTTATTAATGTCAAAAAACAACTATCGTATGAAACGGATTATATTATTTTATATTGGGTTCTTTTTATGTCTTGCAAATATAAGCGCTCAGACGTTAAATACCCTGAGCGAAAAAGA
>JAITVS010000032.1 GCA_031285685.1 Tannerella sp. | reverse complement strand
ACGACCTGATGGGAGAATGTTATAATGGCCCGTCCATTCGCCGTTCCCGGAAATCCCTGGGATGGATCCGCTACCTTACATCACAAAGCTATCAAACACCTTAATCCCGTCTAATTTATTTTAGTTAGTATAGAAAGCCGGACATTTATCCGGCTTTCATATTGAAGGAAAGTTATGTTTAATCATATTTGAACGTTGACCGATTCGTTTTTTAAGGTACATTTCTGTTGTTGTAAGATCACGGTGTCTAAGGTGTCGTTGTATTTCGTAAATACTTGCACCTTGAGCAGCCAGTTCCTGCGCTCCGGAATGTTTCCAGGAATATAACTTTATTGAAATCGGCAGTTTTAATTTATCCCGAAATTGATTAAATCGTTTACTCATATTATTTACACTAAGATATTTTTCTCCCGGCTCAAAATATTTTCCGAAAACATACAATTCCTGATTATATGTATGTAATTGCCACTTTTCGACAATTAATTCAAATAGTTGGTCCGGAATATCCACAGCTTCAGTATTGCTGTTTTTTGATACATAATTAGGAATAATAATTTTCTTTGTATCGTAATCAATTTGATTCAGGCGTATAAGCCTTAATTCTTTTCCGGGACGAATGGCCATGTAATAAATGAAGCAAATGAACATCCACAATTGTGGGTCTCGTATTTCAATCTCCTTTTTTAACATGTTGCGCATATAAGCTGGGATAGCTGCCGGGGCTTCATCTTTTATGACACCGATTTTGGGGATATCTGTGACCGGATTTTCAGTTATAACTTTCTTTTTATTGAGATACTTAAAAAACGAATGAAGTATTTGTTCATATTTTTCGATTGATTTCCGGGAAAGATTTTTCCTGTTGACCAGATCGCGAAGGAAATCTGTTATTATTTCGTTTGTGTAGTATGTAGCAGGCTTGTTTATGAGATCACTTTTTTCTGCGTACATACAAAACAGGCGGAGCTTTGACCGGTATGTTTCAAAGCTTTTTTTATTTACTTCAAGTTTTTTGATTTGAAGGAAGTCCGATAAATATATTTTTATGTTGCCGGCTTTTGCCTTTCTTTTCCGGGTAAAGCTACCTTCGCCATCATATAACAACATATCGTTATATTCTACAAATTCCTGGTAAGATATATCTCCCGCTTTGATTTGCTCCGAATATTGCTTTATTAACTTTTGAGCAAAGTTATAACGACCTTGATATGTCGAAAACTGATTGATTCCATCATAAGTCCGGATTCGTTCCATTTTTCCGGATTGTGGATTCCTGATAGAGTATTCAACATACCATTTCTTCGTTAAATCGCCACAACAATCATTCAGGTGTGGCATAATTATTTCTTTCTGTCTTCGTGCCATTTTTGTTTGATTTTTTTCGCTGCGACACTAAAGAATCAATAAAATATGCACGTTAACTGTCTATTATTGTCTATCCCAGATTTATGTAGACAGTTATTGTTTTGTAAATCGCTAAATTTAAGCTATATATAAAATATTGTGGAGCTGGAGAGATTCGAACTCTCGTCCAAACGAGGAACTAATTTGCTTTCTACATGCTTATCTTCGCCTTGATTTTCGTATTGTAGCAAGACCGAAGCCACCAACTGCAATCTTAGTTCCTAAATTTTCATCTGTCGTACGGAACTTCCGTCAGACTATCTCCGATATATCTGCACCACCTGATCGGAACGCTTCGAAGCCACAGCTTCCGGGTGATGTCTCGTCCAAACACCTGGTGTAAGGATAAAGCTTTAATCTACTATACTTCGATTAAGCAGCGAGAGCATAATTATTTTCGCCAGTTAAATTTTTATCAACCGAGATTAAAGTGCCGGCCAACGACGCACTGCATGCTTACAAACCACTTCTACCCGCTGTCAAAACCGGTCAGCCCCTTGTTTTATCAACGAATTGATTTTCAAAACAAACCGATATGTCTTTTATTTGTGGAAAACAAACTGATGACAAAATTAGAAGAAAAATATCTCTAATAATACCGGATTCTTTGATGCAAAGATACAAAGAAAACAAACACAAACAAAATTCTTGCTATTGCCTCTAAATGGTTAATCATATGTAAACTTTTAGAAAACAGGATGTGTTTCTATTAAATGGTTGGTAGTTAGAGGTAATGTGGTATGGATTACGTGTTGCTTCTTTTCTTTAAGAATCGTTTTGTCAAGTATCTTCGTACCGGCATATCATAAAATTTCAAACAAATATAAGCTAAAATAATGCTTCCTATAACAACTCCTGCCGCACCGGGTAATGATTTCTGAAATGTGAGATTATTATTCTTTACCCAGGCATAATACAGATATATAAAAGGGTAATGTACCATATACAAAGGATAAGAAATATCTCCTAAGAACTTACATACCCGGGTCGTATACTTATCGGTGCTTTTTCCTGAGGCTCCAAGATAGACGAGAATAGGAAAAAATACAAGGCAGCACATGGTATCATATATCCCATTCATCCATAAATGTTCAGCTCCACCTATACGTGGTACAGTCAGAAGGGCAATGACAGACAGGCCGCATATCCAAAAAGCTCCTTTTACGTTTGCAGGCTTGAAAATACGTGAGAGAAGTAATCCGGCGGAAAAAGAAAAGAGTAACCGTAAGGATCCTCCCGTAAATTCCATTCCATTCAGTGAATACCCGACACATATATCGCCTAACGGTCCCAATATGGCAAATGCCGCTAAGCCGCATCCGGCAACAAAAACTAAGATTGTAAGTGCTTTAGTTGAAAATTTTCGAATGAACAAGGCATAGAGAATATTACCGATATACTCAAAGAATAAAGACCAACTTGGCCCATTCAAAGGAAACATTTCTCCCAAACCCCGAATCTCGGTTCCGGGAGTAGCAGGGATTAACAATGCATTGAGAAATGTGGCGATAAACAAAGTCACGACAGTTACTTTCGATACATCATTCCACGAGTCGCAACCCTGTGTATAGAACATGATTGCCCCTATGACAGCTCCTATTACAACCATCGGGTGCAGGCGTATAATTCTGCGTTTGATGAAGTCCTTTGTTTTCATTGTGCTCCAACGATCGTCATACGCGTAACCTACAACAAATCCTGACAGTATGAAGAAAAAATCGACTGCTAAATAACCATGATTGATGTTTTGATCTAAATGACTGGTTGCAAAAGCTTCAAATATGTGAAAACACACGACTGTGATAGCCGCTACCCCGCGTAGCCCGTCGAGTATATTGTAATGTGGTTTAGTATCTGCAAATGCAGCCATAGAGACTTGGGTTTTCTGCATAAAATTAATTTTTATATCAAACGAAGATTGCAGCCATAAGCATATTTCTCAAAACCTGTCATTTTTATTGCATTATAATAGAAACGCAACAAATCTAGCGACAAAAATAGTAAAATTTCCTAAAGCCATCTTTTTAGTATACCGGATTTTTTAACCGATATACTTATTCCGGTATTATCTCCATAAGTAGAACCAAAATCTGCCGCAATTTCTCCGGAAAAGAGCCAGCCGTCCAAACGAGGGTGGCAATATGATATTCTGGCGGCACACGAGAAATTATTTTCCTTCTTTAGAAATGGTTTTTCCATTGTTCCCCAACCCTCTGAAGACGTCGCCAGTATGCGGTATGATGCTTGTTTGGACAAATAACCCTGAAGCCCGATATGGAACGCGCGAACGCGATTGTTTCTGAAGCCCAGATCGCCATTATCGTTGTATTCCGGAGAGGTTAATAATGGTGAGCCGATGCTTCGGTTAAAGTATGCGACGCCGGTCGTGTATTCGTCATTGTTATAATAATTGTCCCTTCCGCCACCATAGCCGGGGTATATTGAATGATCATAGATTATATAGTGAACAGGACCGCTTTGATCACGGGTATACAAGAATTCCATGACGATTTTGTTTATCCATGAAAAGTTGGGAATATCTGCCTGTATACCATATAGCCCGTCCGGGAAATTGTAAAGCTCCATGCCTGAAGCATCTTCAAAAAAATGTTGCTTGTATATATGTATGTCGAATGCGGAGTTAAGGTAGCCAAATTTAAGGTCATAACTTCCGTAATGATTTCCCAGTACATTTTTTTGTGCGGAAAGGGAAGAATTGTCTCCTCCTGATGTCCCTATCATTATCCGGATAAGATCTTTGAAAGATTGAGGCTGTTTCCCGGATTCCGGATTGGTAGATGTCCCTCCCCATTGTGCATGGTGGCGAATTCCGATTATTGCTGTAAAAGGAAATTTATTTTCAGGATCCAATAATCTTATATGTAGCGATTTGTGATGGCAGAGTATATTTTCAATATAATCCGGCCTTCCGTTCCTGAATTGTCGTAAATAGTCGCTGTCGAAAGAGCGTCCGACCGCGATGTCTCCCCGGAATTGAATGCGTCCTTTAGTGAATGGGATTGTAGTGAATCTCGGTACGGAAATATTTATTTCCGGTATGGGGCGGGAGTTTGTAGAAAGAAGCATATCTCCGCTGCTTAATTCATTATCCCATAGGGAAGTATAGTTTTCTTTGCTGCCTATTGTCAGGTTCAGGCATTTGTATTTTATTTCCGCATATAGTTGTTGTATGTATACATTCCGGTAGCGGGGAGTCGCAGCAAGGATGTCAATACCGGCGCTCCAATGCAGGCCGTTTCCTGATGATTGTTGATGAAATACCCCGGCACGAAAATATGCATTATCCGCATCTAATGGAACGGTCCCGTATTTGTTGCTTACGATCCAGAATGGTGTGTATTTGCCTGTTGCAGCCGATCCGGTGGTTTCTATGGTATAATTGGTGGATCCGTATTTTGTGTTTTGTGATATGCCGGAAATGGTGTATGATATGAGAATGAACAGGAACAAAATATATTTGGATGATCTCATGATAATTGCTGAGTATGAGTGTGTTATTGGTTTAAGACATGTATTGTATGGCATGCTGCCAGCGCTGCTGTTTCTGTACGCAGCCGGCTCTTTCCCAGGGAAACCGGGGAGAATCCGGCTGATAGGGCGGCGTTTATTTCTTCATTACTGAAATCGCCTTCCGGCCCGATAAGAAAGAGTACATTACTCTCCGGTGTATAGATTTCTTTTATCAGTTGTTTGCTGTTTTCCGCACAATGTGCAATCATTTTATATCCATTAAAATCTTGTGATATAAATCGGTTGAAATCTGTGATTTCATTTATTTGCGGAAGTATGGCTTTTTGTGATTGCTTCATTGCGCTTATCGCTATTTTATTTAATCGTTGCAGTTTTATCTCTTTCCGTTCTGAGTGGCGGCAACGTAAACAGGTTATGGCATTTATACCTATCTCCGTAGCCTTTTCAACAAACCATTCCATCCTGTCCATGTTTTTAGTCGGAGCTACGGCAATATGTATGGTGTATTCCCAGAGAGGTTTTTGAGATAGGGACTCTGTTATCTTTACCTGGCAATGTTTAGGATGGGTATTTTCTAATGTTGCAGTATAGAAAAAACCTTTACCGTCGGTAATTGTAATATTGTCTCCTTCTTTCAATCTGAGAACACGTATGCAGTGCTGGGACTCTTCTTCCGGTAAAATGGGAACCGTTGCTATATCGGGTGCGTAAAATAGTTGTTCCATTCTTGTGACTTTATTCTTTTTAATCTTCCCCTTCCTCTCCTTCCTCTTCTCTGCGCAACAGTTCGTCTTTATATATTTTGGCAAATTCGTAATCTTCTTTAGCAACGGCCTTTGCTATGCGCTCTTCAATTTCTCTTTTTTTCAATGTGCGCAGTTGCTTTCGGAGTTTTGTAATGTCTTGTAAGTCATCGATAGTAAGTTCTTCAGGCAATGGCTCGTTATCATTTTCCGTATTACTGCTTTCATCCAGAACAATGCCGCATTTTCTCATGATGGATTCGGTGGTATATATGTTGCAATCGGTTCTTAATGCAATCGCGATGGCGTCAGAAGTACGTGAGTCTATTCGTATTGTATTATCCCCGTTGGTCAGGACAATCTCGGAATAAAAGACCCCGTCTTCAAATTTATGAATGAAAATTTCCCGCATCTGATAGCCTGTTGCTTTTGTATATGCAATGAAAAGGTCGTGTGTGAGGGGGCGTGGAGGATTTATGCCTTCAAGTGCTATCGCAATGGACTGCGCTTCGAACATTCCCACAATGATAGGTATGCGTCTTAGTCCTTCTTCTGCAAGAACCAACGCGTAAGCGCCGGATTGTATCTGGCTGTTAGTTAATCCTTGCACTCTTAATTTTATTCTTTTGTCTTCCATAACATCAATCGTTTTAAATTAAAACATCCTGAAGTAGTTTTCAAGATTTTCAAATGTTGTATCCTTTAGCAATATTTTTTTATCTATATCCAGAAGATACATTGTCGGGAATTGTTTGATGTTATAGATCCCTTCAATATTGATTTTCTGTTCTGCATCACGGGAATAAATCCATAGGTCTGAGACATCCGATGCATGTTTTTCCCATGCTTCAACATCATCGTTAACATAGACTGTAAGTATTTTGAGCTTGCCTTGATTTATTAAATTATTTATTACCGATGAGGTGATAAGTTGCTTTATCAGCATTATACAATCTTCACATTCCGGATCATTGAAATATAATAGTGTGTAATCCGCCTTTACACTATGTAAATTGCCTGCTTCTCTATTTATCAATGTGTAAGTGATGTCATTGGCCATAGTTCCGATTCTGTTTTTTGTGATGCTTTCAAGAAGAAATGCCGGGCGTATTTTTTCGGTGCCGTCAAGCAGAGATGATTGCAAGGCGTATTGCAGAAAGGGAATAAGCTTTTCTTCGTTACACAGGGGAGATGCCGGCTCATACAAATACTGTTCGCTTAGTTTTAATATAAAAGAAAAAATGCTGTGTTTGCCTTCAGTTTTTTTCATTAGTGTATTTATTGATTTTTCTGTCGTTTCATAGGGTACTATGGATAACAGGTCAATATAGTCAACAAAACTACGTTCCAGCAAGTGGTCTGTCATCAGAAAAGAAGTATCGCGGAAGTCGAATTTATCCCAGAAGTGCATAACGAGATATTCTGCACGTTGTGACGGCTCATTTATTTCCGATGGAATTTCCGGCATCATTTCCAGCAGTTCGGTTTTAGGTTCCTGTGCAAAACAATTGGTGGTAATTATAATCTTTATTGCAATAAAAAAAAATCCTCTGAATGTTGTTTTGATATATGACTGTTTCATTTGAATACGCTTAAAATATGACACAAAGATAATGCAAGCTGGGAGGAATACAAAATGGCGCCGTCTTTTTTAATAAAAACGTTGTTGGTGGTGTTTTGTTGTCTATTTGTTTAAAACTATTTGATGCTTTGCCAACGAACTTTGCTATTATTTATTATTTTTGTCCTTCCAAAAATAAAAATGATGGTAGATAAACTCACAATCGATAAAATATATGATGCGGCACAAATTGTGGATGTCGTATCTGATTTTGTTACTCTTAAGAAGAGAGGTGTGAATTATGTCGGTTTGTGTCCTTTTCATGAGGACTCGACGCCATCTTTTTATGTTTCTCCTTCTAAAAATATATGCAAATGTTTTGCCTGTGGGGAAGGGGGAACTTCTGTTCAGTTTATCATGAAGCATGAACAGGCATCTTATTATGAAGCATTGCACTATCTGGCCAAGAAGTACGGTATTGAAATAAAAGAGCGTGAATTTTCTGATGAAGAAAAGCAAATGAGAAGCGACCGGGAAAGTATGATGGTCGTGAATAGTTGGGCCCAGAAGTTTTTTACGTCACGTTTATATGAGCATCAGGAAGGAAAGAATATCGGAATGTCTTATTTTGTTGAGCGTGGTTTTCGCGAAGATATCATTCGCAAATTTCAGTTAGGATATGCTCTTGGTAAACGTGATGACTTATATCGCGATGCGATGAAACACGGTTTTAATGAGGCTTATCTCCTGAAGACCGGACTTGTATACAAGCGTGATGACGGTACTGTTGCCGACCGTTTTCACGGACGTGTTATTTTTCCGATACATACACTGAGCGGGAAAGTCGTTGCTTTCGGGGGACGTATCTTAGGTAAGAAAGATAAGGTTGCGAAATATGTAAACTCCCCGGATAGTGAAATTTACCACAAGAGCTATGAGTTATACGGCATTTATTTTTCCAAACAGGCTATTGTAAAAACGGATAAATGTTATCTGGTAGAGGGGTATACGGATGTTATATCAATGCATCAGACAGGAGTAGAGAATGTTGTGGCATCATCGGGAACAGCTCTTACGCATGGCCAGATTCGCCTCATTCGTCGTTTTACAAACAATATAACCGTATTGTATGATGGTGATGCGGCCGGTATAAAGGCGGCTATCCGTGGTATTGACATGTTGCTTGAAGAAGGGATGAATGTGAAAATAGTCCTTCTGCCTGAAGGTGAGGATCCGGATTCATTTGCCCGTTCACATAATTCGTTTGATTTTACGCTTTATATTAAGGAGCATGAGGTGGATTTTATACGTTTCAAGGCTGATTTATTGTTGAAAGATGCCGGTAATGATCCTATGAAAAGGGCAAATCTTATCAAGGACATGATGGAATCTGTTTCCGTTATTCCCGATAATATCGTTCGTTCCGTTTATATAAAGGAATGTAGCCACCTTTTAGGTGAAAGGGAACAGGTCTTGATTGATGAGGTAATAAAGATACGAAGCCGTAGGAAAAGCTCCGCACAGTTGATAAAAGAACGCGAGCAAAGCGCTTTGCTGCAGAATCCTCCTTTGAAGGAAGATGCTTTATCTGTAGAAACTTCTGCTGATGATAGCCGGAATGACGGTATTGAAGTTGCTGAGGTTACGAAAAAAGTACGTTCTAAGCATTTCCCTTTTAAAAAGTATGAATCGGCTTTGGCCCGATATGTTGTTCGTTATGGTGAACGTGTTCTTTTTTTTACGGGAGTAACGGATGGCGATGAAAATACAAAGCAGGTTGTGAAAGTCGCAGAATACATACAGTCGGAATTAGATCATGATGATATTGAAATTCAGGTGCCTGTATATAAACAGATGCTGGATGAAGCTGTTGCCCGGTGTGAAGACGAATATTTTGTGG
>JAITVS010000078.1 GCA_031285685.1 Tannerella sp. | reverse complement strand
TGGTGATTACGGCAAGACATCCTTGTTTGCCAATAATATATTCTTTTGTGCATTGGCCGGATTGTTATGGTATTCGCAGTTTTTCGGACTTGGAATGGGAAAAAGTTTTCTTGAGCCCGGAAGTGTAATGATGGCTTTTTCATGGTCTATTCTGATGGCATTGAATGTGATTTTCAGTAATATTTGGGGAATCATATTAAAGGAGTGGAAAGGTGTCTCTAAAATGACAATAGTTGTGTTGCTGATAGGGCTTGCGATTTTGATATTTTCACTTATTTATCCGAATTTGTAGCAGTTTTTCTTCATAAATAATAAGGTTCGAACAAGGAGATAGATATTAAAATATTATCTCCTTGTTTGTTTTATGTCCGGTTTGTATAAACTTTACTCAATGCAAGTGTGTTTCTTTGCGGAATCATAAAAATAAGAGAACATTATTTTGTATTTCACCCGGTTTATACTACCTTTGTCCCCCGAAAAGTTATTATTGGGCTAAATGTTTTTATCTGTATAAAAATGAAACTATTAGACACAAAACTGATGCATCCGGCCGATCAACTGATTGTTGTTATCAGCCGTATCTATCGAAGCGGATTAACTACTACTTCGGGAGGAAATATTTCTATTAAAGATGATAATGGGGATGTATGGATTACGCCTGCCGGCATAGATAAAGGGTCTCTTACAAAAAAAGATATCGTATGTGTTAAATCGGATGGAACGGTTGTCGGGCAACATCGTCCTTCGTCGGAATATCCTTTTCATAAGGCAATATATGATATGCGCCCGAATATGTCGGCTGTTATTCATGCACATCCGCCTGCACTGGTGGCTTTCAGTATAACACACCAGATACCGGATACGAATATTATTCCACAGGCTAAAAGTATATGCGGAACAATCGGTTTTGCACCGTATGATGTACCCGGAAGTGAAAATCTTGGAAAGAAAATAGCCAATGAATTCAAACAGCATCCGGATTACAAAGCCGTTATTATGGAAAATCATGGGGTTGTCCTTTGCGGAGAAGATATGAAAGATGCTTACCAGCGATTCGAAACGTTGGAATTCTGTGCACGAACGGTTATTAATGCTCAGATTTTAGGAAAACCAAATTATCTGACAGATGCTCAGATTGAGCAGCATGATAAAGCTGTTCCGACAAATTTTCCTTATTTTATGAATGTTACACATCCGTCCGATGAACGTGATATCCGGGATCAGATCATTAAAATTATACATCGCGCCTGTGACCAGGGCTTAATGATAAGTTCCTACGGAACGGTTTCTGTCCGCTGGAGGGGTAATGACTTTCTGATAACGCCTCCGGGAATCCCTCGCTGGGATATGGAGCCGGAGAGTATTGTTCAGGTTAAAGACGGAAAGGTTGAAGCCGGTAAGATTCCGAGTCGCTCGGTAGCATTACATCAGGAGATTTATCAGAGTAATCCTAAAATTAATTCGATCATTCTTACACAGCCGCCTAATATTATGGGCTTCTGTACTTCGGGTGTCAAGTTTAATGTGAGGACTATACCGGAAAGCTGGATATTCCTGAAAGATATCCCAAGTATGCCGTTCGGAATACAATATGAAGACAGTAAGAGTGTTGCGGAAATGTTAAAAACGAACCCGGCGGTGTTGTTGTCAAATGATTCCATTATTGTTACAGGTGATGGGCTTTTGAATACTTTTGATCGTCTGGAAGTGGCTGAATTCAGTGCTAAATCATTGATTATGGGTATGAGCATAGGAACGCTTCAACCTATATCAGATGAAGAAGTGGAAGCGCTTCGTATCGCTTTTCATGTAGAATAATTTGATTAGTAAACATATGTAGAAAGCAAGCTGTATCGTTTTTCGATATGGCTTGTTTTGTTTTAGGGTAGGGAGATTTTTGTTAAACAATATTTTTTTATAGATTTGCATCAAATTAGTATGATTTGCTCATTATGGATTGGGGGAAAATATCATTGGGATGATAAACAGAATGAGTATATATGATTGAGGACGAAGAATAGTAAATATGGAATATGAAAACACATAAAATCAAAGGGATAAATAATGTATAGAGTAGAGACTGAGCATTTAATAATTACTCCATTTGCTATAACTGATTCAGATGATTTTCTTGAATTTTATAATCAATGTGAAACGATGAGGTTTATTTCGAATGGAAAATGTGATTGGAATAAAGGAGAGTTATTGGGTAAAATGGAAAATGTATCGGGAGATATGCCTTTTGGTACGTATTCAGTATTATTGAAATCAGAAAATAAAGTGATTGGTGAGATTTCCGTATTTAATTCATATAAAGATAAAGAAAAAATCGAAATTGGTTATATTCTGAATTCGAAGTACCAGAAAAGAGGATTTGCATTCGAAATGCAGAAAGCGATGATAGAGAATTTGAAGTTGAAATTTAAAGTAAAAACAATTGTAGCACGCGTAAACAGTGAAAATATAAGTTCAATAAAGTTGTGTTTGAAACTGGGTTTTGAACTTAAAGGAATAGATAAGGTTGACAATAAAACCAGATATACTTATGAAATATAAAAGTTTGTGTAACTTTGTCGGATAAAATGAGGTGAGTAAAATGTCTGATGTTGTCAAAGTTGAGTTTATATATCTGCCGGTAGTGAATTTTGCCATGCAGCAGAACCGGGTATCTGTTATAAGGCGTTTGTCAATAGAGAATCTGACAGAAAGTGTGTTGAATAATGTGAGAATAGAGTTTTCAGCAGAACCGGCTTTTGGGACTGCAACTCCGGTACTAATAGAGTTTGTACCTGAAAGGGATACGGTATCGGCAGAGATTGTAAGTCTTAATTTGTCTGCGGACTATTTTGTTCAGTTGACGGAGAGTATCTCCGGATATATAACAATCGGAGTTTTCGTAAAATCAGAGCCTGTATATAGGAAAAGTTATCCTATTGATATTCTGGCATATGACCAATGGGGCGGCACATTTGTTTTGCCGGAGATGCTGGTTGCATTTGTAACCCTGAATCATCCGGCCATTATTCCTGTAATCAGAAGAGTATCAGAGATATTGGAGCAGTGGACGAATGATTCTTCACTGAATGAGTATCAGAGTCAGAATCCTGATCGTGTAAGAATGCAGATGGCAGCCGTATATACTGCAATCTCAGAGCAGGATATTCTATATAGCACTGTTCCTGTCAACATTGAATCATCCGGACAACACATCCGTTTATCAGATGTGATCATGTCCCAGAAACTCGGTACATGTCTGGATATGTCACTTTTATATGCTTCCTGTCTAGAGGCAATCGGCATTCATTCTCTTATTTTTGTTATGGATGGTCATGCTTTTGCGGGAGGATGGCTTGTTCCGGAAACATTTCCGGATTCTGTTATTGATGATGTTTCTTTGCTTACAAAAAGGATTGCAGATGGCATTAATGACATTGTGCCGGTAGAAATAACCTGTGCTAATTCAGGTGTCGGAACAGGTTTTGATCAGGCTGCAAAGATTGCAGGTGAGAAACTGCTTCAACCGGGATTTGTGCTTGCTCTGGATGTTAAACGTATCCGTCTTTCGGGTATTAAGCCGATTCCTCAACGTGTTCTTAACGGACAGCATTGGGTAACAGAGAAACAGCAGAATGAGTCGGAAGAAAAATCATCGGCTATTCCTCAGAGTATTAATCCTTATGATTTATCAGGTATCAGCGCTGAGATCGAAGTAACAAAGCAATTGCTGTGGGAACGGAAATTACTTGATTTAAGTTTACGCAATAATCTTTTAAATATAAGGGTTACAAAAAATACACTTCAATTGATTTCTGCAAATCTGAGTTTGTTTGAAGATGCGTTGGCAGGCGGGGATGAATTTCAGATTTTGCATAAGCCGGCAGATTGGACTAATCCTCTACATGAATACGGATTGTATCAGAATGTAGCGGAGGCGGATCCTGTTATTGGGCTGATAAAATCGGAACTTACGCAGAAACGTCTTCGTTCGTATCTTTCCGAATTTGAACTAGGTAAGGCTCTGAATCATTTGTATCGCTCTTCCCGAACATCCATGGAAGAAAACGGAGCAAATACATTATATCTTGCCCTGGGGTTACTGAAATGGTATGAAACGAAAATGAGTGAGCGTCCCCGTTATGCGCCGATATTACTGATACCGGTAGAGATCATAAGAAAATCAGCAGCTAAAGGTTATGTCATACGGTCACGTGAAGAGGAATCGATGATGAATATCACATTACTTGAAATGCTTCGTCAGAATTTTAATATTAATATTACCGGATTATGTACTTTACCAACAGATGATAGCGGCATAAATGTAAATCTGATATATTCTATTATAAGAAACAGCATTAAGGACCAATCTAAATGGGATGTTGAAGAACAGGCTATATTGGGCATATTTTCTTTTAATAAGTTTATTATGTGGAATGATATTCATAATAATTCTCATAAGCTTGTAAAGAATGAAATCGTCTCCAGCCTGATGAGCGGAAGGATTGAATGGGAGGAGGATTTTGAAATGGCGGATGCATCGTATTTAGACAAAAAAATGTTGCCATCCGATATTATGTTACCGATAAGTGCAGATTCTTCGCAACTGGAGGCAATCTATGAAGCAGCGAATGATAAAAGCTTTATTTTGCATGGTCCTCCGGGGACGGGGAAGTCTCAGACAATTACGAATCTGATAGCCAACGCCCTTTATCGTGGTAAACGGGTCTTATTTGTTGCCGAAAAAATGGCAGCGTTAACTGTCGTACAAAAGCGGTTGGCTGCAATCGGATTGGCGCCTTTTTGCCTTGAGATGCATTCAAATAAAACAAAGAAGTCAAATATTCTTTCTCAATTGAAAGAAACTACGGAAATCATAAGAACAGTCTCTCCCGAAAACTTTAAACAGGAAGCCGAAAGATTACATAAACTCCGTCTGGAATTAAGTAAGTACGTTGAAGCATTGCATTTTACATATTCTTTCGGATCGTCTCTTTATGAAGCGATAACAAGATATCAGCATTTGAATGTAGAGCCGGAGTTTGAAATTCCGCAAACTTACATTTCGGATCTGAACAAAGAATTAGTTCTGCAATGGCAAGAGGTTTTGGCTTCTCTTGTTAGCATGGCTAATGCTTATGGGCATCCGTACAATCATCCTCTGACGGGTATCAAGATTTCCGGTTACTCATCAATCATAAAAGAGGAAGCTCTGGGAAATCTTAATGATATGATCAATCTGCTTTCGGAAATAAAATTAAAACTGAAGCCATTGTTTTTTTTGTTTGGTACGGAGACCTTTTCCTCTAAAAATGATATCGGAACAGCATCCGGAATTATAGATAAAATGCTTCATATTCCGGAATTAACACCTGCTTTGTTAAAGCTGTCCGGACTAAGCGAAAGACTTGATGAATGTAGAGAAGTCTGTCTTCACGGAAGAGAATTTGATAAGGCAAGGCAACGTATATCTGCCGGCTTTTCTGATGGTGTGTTTTCGGTAGATGCCAAACAATCTTTGGTGAAATGGAATCAGGTATCTGCCAGATGGTTCCTGCCGAAATATTTCGGACAAAGGAAGATACGTAAGCTTTTGAGCGGCTATGCTTTTAACGGTATAAACAAATATGACATTGTGAATATTTTATCCGATATTATAAAATATCAGGAGGAAAAGATTTATATAGAAAGGAATACCGGAAATTTTTCTGTAATGTTTGGTAAATCAGGTCGTAAAGGAAATGAAAACTGGAATACGATAGAACAAATTATTGATGACTTTTCCATTATAAATAAATTGATCCTGAAGCTGACCGGAAATATTTCCGGCGCTGTACTTTTTAAAGAACGTTTAGCCGGGCATTTATCGGATGGCATAATTTCGTTTAAAAGTCTTTATGGCGATAAGTTAACCGAAATGTACGATTTGATTCTGGCTATGGGTAGTAAGGAACAGGTATTGTCGGATACTCTTGGAATATCGGAAGGGTTACTTTATGAGGGATCAGAGAATTGGATGGATTCGGCTTTGAAAAAGTTAAATGTATGGAAGGATAATATTGACAAACTAAAAGGCTGGCATCAATGGTTACTCGTGCGTAATAACATGGATTTACTTAAAATCGGTTTTGTTGCTGATGAGTATAAAGAACGGAATATTGAAACATCAAAAATAACGGATATATTTAATAAAAGCTTTTATAAAGCGGTAATAAGTTTTATCATCTCGAAAGAACCGGTATTGGAACTGTTTAAAGGCAGCATGTTTGTTGATATTATAGAGAAATACAAACGTTTTGCCTCTGACTTTGAAGTGCTGACACGTAAAGAGTTATTCGCCCGTTTAGCATCAAATCTGCCGTCGTTTTCGCGTGAAGCGACACAAAATTCGGAAGTCGGCATTCTTCAGCGGAATATAAGGAATAATGCACGCGGAATATCAATACGCAGATTGTTTGATCAGATACCGACATTATTATCCCGTATGTGTCCTTGTATGTTAATGAGTCCTATTTCTGTGGCTCAATACATTGATATCGAAGCAGATAAGTTTGATCTGATTGTTTTCGACGAAGCGTCTCAGATGCCTACCTGTCAGGCTATAGGAGCGATTGCACGTGGAAAAAATGTTGTGATTGTAGGTGATCCGAAACAGATGCCGCCGACGAATTTCTTTGCTGTGAATTCGATAGATGAAGATCATATTGAAATGGAAGATCTGGAAAGTATTCTGGATGATTGTCTTTCCCTTTCCATGCCGTCGAGACATCTCTTGTGGCATTATCGCAGTAAACATGAGAGTCTGATCGCATTCAGCAATACAGAATACTATGAAAATAAACTATTAACGTTTCCATCTCCGGATAATATTGAATCAAAGGTCCGTCTGGTATTGATTGGCGGATTTTATGATAAAGGCAGATCCAGACAAAATAAAGCGGAGGCTCAGGCTGTCATAGAAGAAATAGCCCGTAGGTTATGTGATGAAGAGCTCAGACGGAAAAGTATAGGAGTTGTGACATTCAGCATGGTGCAACAGTCTCTCGTAGAAGACTTATTATCAGAGATGTTTATTAAGAATCCGGAACTGGAGGCTTTGGCATTGGAATGTGAAGAGCCTTTGTTTGTCAAGAATCTGGAAAATGTACAAGGAGATGAACGGGATGTCATTTTATTTTCGGTTGGTTATGGCCCCGATAAAGACGGTGGAGTGAGCATGAATTTTGGACCATTAAACAGGACAGGTGGGGAACGCCGGTTGAATGTTGCAGTATCGCGTGCCAGATATGAAATGATTATCTTTTCAACAATGCGGTCGGAGCAGATCGATTTAAACAGGACTTCATCCATTGGTGTTGCAGGTTTGAAGCGTTTCCTGGAATATGCCGAAAAAGGAAGTAACATTGTATATGATAAACAACAGGCACTTCTGCCATCTGAAGTTTCCCTGCATGCGCTTATTGCCGGAAAACTGCGGAGTCTCGGCTATGTTGTACATACGGATATCGGGTGCTCCGGATATAAAATTGACATCGGTATTGTTGATAATGAAAATCCATCAAAATATAAGCTGGGAATAATTTGTGATGGTGAGAATTATAAGCGTACCAAAACCGTTCGTGATCGTGAAATTATTCAAAGTAATGTTTTGAAAATGCTGGGATGGAATATTTGCCGTGTATGGACGCTGGACTGGTGGGAGAATCCGGAAGAGGTTCTGGAATTGATAAATAATGCTGTAAACAAGGCTGTTGTTAGTGAAAGTAATAATGATCATCTCATTGATAATAAATCCGCAAACGAATATTTTGCGACTAACGGATTAGAGCCGGTAAATGATGTAAGAATAGTCAGTTTGGATTCAACAGGAACAGAAACATCCGAGGTATTAAATGAATCAGTAGAATCTGATTATCATCATTACGAAACAATGCCTGTTAAGTATGTTCCTGCCGCTTTACGAATGGTCGTAAAATCATCGGATGTATTTTTTAATAATGAAAATAAAGGATTAATATTAAATCAGATAAAAGAAGTTGTTGAGGCAGAGGCTCCGATCAGCAGGGCTTTGCTTTGTAAAAGAATTCTTTCTTCGTGGAGTATTTCCCGCCTTGGACAGCGGCTGGATGCTTATATAGATGCTTTGCTTGCCGAATGTAGTTATTTCAGAACTCACTATGAAAATCTGACTTTTTACTGGTTGGATAAATTGCAAAATCAACGGTATAATATCTATAGGTTCGATTCCGGCAGAGATGCTGTAGATCTGCCCCCTGAAGAAGTTGCAAATGGGATGAAAAAAATACTTAAAGATGAAATAAGTCTGCCGGTTAGTGATTTATTCAGGGTCTGTGCTCAACAATTCGGTTTTTTAAGAAGCGGCTCGAATATAGATGCAGCAATGATGAGAGGGCTGGATATCGCTATTCGTAAAGGATATATAAAAACGGACAACGGACGGGTTATAATTGTATAATGTTTATTCCGGGAGATTTTTCGCCTGTATTTTTTTTAATGAAGCAATAGAATTTATGACATATTTGTTTTCCGGTTCAACCATTTTCCAGAATGACAAATAACAGATAAGTCTTTTCAAATATACAGGATCTTTGGATTTAATGTATTTTTGATGCTCCACAAGCCCTTTTGTCAGAATGAAATATACGTTTTTTCTTATTTCACGTTTTTTTGCTTTAGGGATAGTCAGTTTTTTGCCGGAACTGATTGATATCCCTGTGATTATTTTGCGTTTTCTTCTGTTGATATAGCGAGTTTTTTTCAGTTTCACAGCGAAACCTTCTTCATTTACAATTTTCTTTATAGCGGGTAATAAAAATCCCGGATTTATATTATTTCCGGAAAATGTCAGATCATCGGCATATCTGGTATATATCAATCCGTGTTGATAGGATAATACGGCAAATTTTTTATCCATCTCATACGAAATGATATTACTGAGGGCCGGACTGGTAGGAGCTCCCTGTGGCAGTGTATTATTTAAACAACATAATTCGGCCAGTACTTTTGATATGTTACCCGGGTATCCTATCTTTTCGAAAGCCTTTTCTACACTGTCCTGCTGTATGGAGTAAAAAAAATTTACAATGTCTGTTTTTATGATATCGTCTTTACCTAAATGCTGTTTTGCGTTGTCAATAATGGATATGCCTTTGCGGAATCCGGTAGCGGCAGGATGAATGTTTACTTGTGATAATATTCTGTTGTAGATTGTTTTTTGTATAGACATTAATTTTTTATATGGGCGGGCTATGCCGCGATGACCTCCGCTACGTTTTTTTATTCTGAATCGGTCATACATATAGTAAACGCCATCATGAAAGATTTCTTCTAATTCAGGTTTATCCAATGACAAAAAATTAGCACACCATTTAATTGCTTCGTCATCATAAGGCAAATCCCTTTTTATCTGCTTCTTTTTGTTTGGAAAAGGTTTTTCTTTGTTTGATTTATTGTTACTGAGTTTATTATACAGAAATCTGACCGCATAAAAAACAGTAATCACAACTATTATTTTGGAGAAAATTTCTGCCATAAGACTATTCACATTTTGATATAAAAGGAGGATGAGTGTTTACTTAAAGTTGGCTCATTCTGGGACAACTTTAATAAATTACCATAATCCGGTGAGGCGACTACACCTCTTCGTTGCTAAATCTTTACTCATCCTCCAGGTGCAAAGATATATTATTTTTGAAAATAGAGTATAAAAAAACAGAAGAAACCATTCTTTCTGGTTTCTTCTGTTTTATGAAGTGATCTGATATTTACTCAGAGAATGAATACACGGCAGTGATATTTTTTATTTCTTTGTTGAAAGGAAGGCTCCATACAATTTCGTCGTTTTTGTCTATTTCTACCAGTAATGGCTGAGATTTATCATCGCTGTACATATTGGAGTTTGCAATTAGTTTATTACCGTTTTTATATAAGAATATCTCAGCTACATAAAGAAGCGAACCACCTTGAATGCTTCTCGTGACAATTGTACTGTCCCGATGTTGTTTTACCGGATTTATTTCTATAAACCGGCTGTCTTTGCCGCATGAAACGAGTATATTATCATTATCCAGCGGTTTAACGGAGAATAAGTCATATCCTACATAAATACTACCTTTGTTACGTCCTTCGGGTGATATCTGTAATACTTTTTGTTTTTCAATAAGTGGTACAAGGTACGTACCATTGTCGGTTTTTGCGACTTGCCGGAATTGATTATGGACATCAAAAATGACTGTACGGAAAGGTATTTCTTTTATTTGGTTTCCATTGTTATCTAATTCGACAATTCGTGCCGGTTCACCACATACAGCGATCATATAGCTTCCGTCTTTCAGACGTGTAGCCGTGTGTATTTCTTCATTTTCTTTTGCTTTATAATCCCAGATTATTTCATGATTTCTGTTTATTAGCCTTGCTCCTTTGGAATAGGCATATAAAACATCGCCCTCCGGTGTTATCTCTATATCATTACACTCATCACTATTGTCAAGGGTGTGTTTCCATTCTATCATTCCGCTCTTTTTATCTACGATTGCGATGTCATTCCATCCGCTACCGGCAATGGCCAATTTTTCATCCTTGCAGGAACTGAAGCAAAAGCAGAATATTGCCGCTAAAAATATGAATTGCTTTTTGATCATTTTTTCTTTGTGTTTTATATTTTGCTGCAAAAATACAATATTTTTTATAAACACCATTTGTCAAAATAGAAATATGTTTTTGCTTTAAAAAAAAATGAATTTATTTTGTATTACTCTTAACTTACATTACATTTGCCGGAGAAAGAATGGAGAAGTTATGTTTAAAAATCTGTTTAATACAGCAATTTCATTAATATTTAAACCTTCGGATGCATGGAAAGGTTTAAGTGAAAAACGGACTGATGATAACGAATCGTTCTTGTCCGGATATGTTTATTCTTTTATTGGAATGATTACATTGGCTGCGTTTATCGGCGTTTTATTTACACGTAAAGAATTCGATCTGCAAATAGCCCTTAAGGCGTCGATTCTTGCATTGCTGTCTGCATTCGGGGGCTTTTTTCTTGCTTCCTATTTCATAAATGAATTATGGCATACACTATTTCATCGTGAGCGTAATATAAAATTATGTCAATGTTTTGTAGGATACTCTTCGTCATTGATGTTTTCTTTAAATATCGTATTAAGTCTTTTACCGGAATTTTTCTTCCTTCGTTTTTTTGTATTATATACAATTTACATTGTGTGGGAGGGGGCTATTCCGTATATGGATGTTGAAGAATCGGAACAACTTAAATTTGTTAGTATATCTACGATTATAATTGTATTAACACCATTAATAATAGAGTTTATTTTGGGCTTGCTGATGCCTGGTTTAAGATTTTAGTATTTTCATCAGAATCTTCAGAGTTGTCGTCGGTCTTTTTTCTATTTTTCTTTCTCCTGAAAATTTCCGAAAGGACGGTGAAATCTTTACGGAACATAACTCCAACTCCCTGACGGGTAAGTGATTGGGAGTATCGATATAAATCATTTGCATGATTGTATGCTTTCAAGCTTATTTCACCACTTCTTGTAAGTTTGTATTCCAGATCAAATTCTCCGACAAATGCATTTGATTGTATGTAATTATCTTTATATCCGAAATTTCCATTGAATAAAAGTCTGTTATTGAGCAGCTGGCTTGACAGGAGCATTTCAACTTCAGTGTCTTTTACTCCATCCTGACGTGAGCGAATATTGGTACCAATCTGAACCTTGTCGGTGAGGCTACTCAGTATATTGGATAATTGAGCGGATAATGCCGAAGATGCTACAGCACTGAATTCGTTTGTTTTATAATCGTTACGCGAATAGTCCGGTGTGTAGAATTTGTTAAGAACGAGTAAATATATGATTTGTCGCGTCATCATATCTTCGGTATCAATGAATGATTTTACCTGTCTTTCCAATTCACTGTTTGAATTTGGTAATTCCAAATCGAATGTGATGGCTGGATTTTGGAGGCGTCCGTTGAGTTGTAACACACAGTTTACCATGATATTCGGATTGGCGGTTTCCATGATAAGTGTTTCATCCAGGTCTTGTATGTTTGCTGTAAGGTTATATGTGGCATTGATATCAAGGTTTGCAGTCATGGGGTCGCCACGAAAAGAAACAATACTGCCGTCACGGATGTTAAACCGTTTACGTATAACTTGTTGCAGACTGAAATTATAGGCGCCTCCGGATATAAGATAATTTCCGAATATCTGTATATCATTCTGGCTTCCGTATTGAATCTGGAGATTACCGTTTCCGTTACCCCTTATTTTATCTCCGGATACCGGGTCCATTATTAATTCTATCTGAGCGTCAGGAGTTACATTTACAAGGAAGTTGAGCATATAATCCATGCCGGAATTTCTGTTGTCGTTTTTTTCATTCTTCTGTTCATTTTCGTTTTTTTCTTCGGAAGTTTTATTTCCGTTTTTTTCGATGAATGATATAAAATCATAATCTTCGACGGTCGAATTTTCCGAGAAATTGAACCCGACAGAAGTTCCTGCTTCACTGCGAATGTTTCCTTCAACATATATGTTTTCTTCCGTTCCGCTTATTTTAGCAGTTCCGCTGGCGTATACTTTTCCGTATATTTCGGGATTGATGCGTTCCGGTATATCGTAGACCAGCATTTTATTGGCTTTTATATCCAGATTATATGTCATGTCCTTGAAACTGCTATGTTTAAGGGTAAAGTCCATATTACTGGTATTGCCGTCTCTATCGTATATAATGGTATTATTGGTCCTGATGGATTGCCTTTCCAGGTAAACGGTATCTGAAAACGTATAAGAAGTATTCAGAAGATTTACTTTTATGTTTCCGTCTTTTACATAAGGTGTTCCTTCGAGGAATATATTAGAAAAAGATCCGTACAGATGAACATTTCCGAATCCTCGTCCGCTGACACTATCGGCAAAAGCATTCATGTATTTCTGCAGAAAAGCGATGTTTATTTCTTTGGCGTCAAAATACAGTGAAAGTCCCTGCTCTTTGCCTATGGGGAATATATATCCGTTTACATCCGTCCATGTGGAATCGTTTTTGTATATAGAGCCCAACAACAAAATGCCTTGCCGTTCATTATCCCATTCGCTTGATAAATTAAGTTTGCCTTGTACGGCATTGTGGAAAGAAAAATCCTGCACTTCAAGACGACCGTCAATCATCATACTTCCGAACAGGTCGCGGGCATTGATTGTTCCCGTTGCACGTCCGCCGAATTGAATCGAAGGTTTGTTCAGGATATTGAATATGTAACTGATTTCAATGTCTTTCAAATCCAAAAAAAGTATATCTTTCGGATTGTTCGACACGACCCCGTTAATGTGCAGATGTTGATTTTCTTTGGTAACGTAGAAATTATCAATATTTATGTTACCGTCCGAAATAGTAACAGATGCCGGTTCTATGTTCCAAAGAGTATCTTTCAGTATTATTTGTGCGGGCAATATGGTTATCTCAGTACGAAGTTTTTTTAAACCTCTGCTATCCGGTTCTTCAATAAATAATGTAGATGCTGCTATTTCTGCCTCATACTGTTCATCAATGTCATTTTTCCAGAATAGCTTTGTACTAATGCGATCATTTTTTATATCGGATGTGAAATGAATAAAGTTGTGAATATCATTGTTACTGTATTGGGAAACATCTAGTTGTAAGTTTATCGCTTCGTCAGAGTTGTCAATACGTAAATTTCCTTTTTCCAATTGCACTTTGCCTATATTAAACAATGGAGCGTCGATTTCAGTGAACAATGAATTTGTGATACTGCTATAATTTCCGTGTATATTGACTTTCTCAAGTATTGTGACCGGAAGTTTTAAAGTATTGGATATGCTCTCCGTATTTTCAATGGTTATATTGAAGTCAAATACATTGTTTTCTTTATAATCTTCGGTATTTTTTTCTTTGTAGGTTGAGTTTATTAATGAAGGAAGGTGAATTTCGACGGTTTTATATAAGTTCGGAATAAGGGAAGAGAATGAATATATACCTTTTATTTCTCCGTTTATAATATTAGAAGATATGTTTATATGTTTGAGAGTTTGTTCGTCGGCAGATGTTTCTATACGTAAGTCTTTTAAGGTAAAACTATCCTTTTCAGCACTGAAAAACAGATCTTCAATATCAATATATCCACTGAAATCATCTGGGTTGTTTCCTGTAAAATTAGCACTTATTCCAAACGATATGTCCGTATTTTCAAATTTATCGGTTAGATGAAGCTTGTCCGGATGAAAATTTCTGACATTGGCCATGAAATCAAATACGGATTTTTCTTTTTCATTCCTGAACAAACCCTGCATTTCAAGCTTTCCGTTTGGATCATTTACATGAACCAACCCTTCATATTCGTTATCTTTAAATTTGCCTGATAAATAAATGTTTTCATAATTATATCCTCTGTATTCAATTTCATTTATCTGAGCATTGACGGTGCCGGAAAACTTTTTTCGAAGAGGCTGTATAAAATCAATTTCAGCATTAAATCGGGCTTTACCGAACGGATTTCCTTCCTGAAAAAGTGAACTTATTTGTAAATCCGATGATGCAATGTTTCCTTTGAGATAAGTGAATGTATCTTTGTTATGTTTGTGTCCTATTAACATATCCATCTGAACTGAACCAATGGGGGATGACAGATTGCCAAATGCGACTAAGTTGTCTGTGAATCCCGAAATTTCTCCGGTAAAATTCAACTTTTCAAGATTCATGATGGGCTCCGGCAGTGCTATGTTGACACTGCTGAAATTCTTAGTTATTCTACGCAGACCTTCTGTTGTGATATTTAAATGTTTCACTTGTCCGAACAGATATAATTCTTCACTTTTGTTCACTGTATTTTTTAAATCCATACTTCCGGAAAAAGATAGTTCTTTTCCATATGTTAGGATCAGTTTGTTAAGGGATATGGAGTTGATGGACCCTGAAATGTCAGCCGAAATGTCAAATACATCTGAAAAATCTTTCAGTAAAGGAGTAAAAGAGGCGAAATCTTTGGGAGCTAATTTTGAAGGAGCAAGACTAACCGTCAGTAATGATTTGTTTGCTATTTGTGATAAACTGTCCGTATTTCCCAACTGTAAACCTGCCGATGGTATAAGGATAGAAGAACCGGGCAGTATAAGGGTGAAATTGTCAATACATACCGAGTCTCTGTTTCCGGTTATATTGGCGGATAATTTGTTAACATTCAGTCCCGATATTTCAGAGAAGCTTAATTTGTTTATCTGGGCATTGATGCTGTCTTTGCTGTAGTGCTTGATAGATAGTTTGCCACTGATATTATCTATGTTGATGTGATTGGGATTAAACAATTGTTTCGTATTGTCTTTGTCAATGATATCATAAGTTATATTTCCGCGCCGTATAAGAATGGACTGAATTTGTAACTCCAGATTACTGCTGCCTTGCGAGTTGCCGGATAATGCGTCAACAATGAACTGTATATTTGTATTACTTTGAGAGGTTTCTTTTTTTACATGGCATGTTACTCCGAACAAACGCACCGTTGTCAGAATCCATTTATTTTTAAGAGCCGGTAGCAATTTGAACCCTGCAGTAATGTTGCCGGCTTCAAGCGCTGTTTCGCCATTCCGGTCTTGTATTTGTACCTCTTTGAGAACAATGCGGTTCAGCCAGTTTATATCAACTTTTCCGATTTTTACGGAAGTATCAAAGAGTGTTGATAATTCCGTCTCGACAATGTTCGTTACATTACGTTGAAAAAAGGGTATATTCAGCGTAATGACGGGTATAGCGTAACATATCCAGAAGAGTATGAGCGCTGTTATTATTATATATTTAAGTCCTCTGATAGTATATTCATTAAAAAATCACGTACAAAACTACATAAAAAATCAGGATATGAATAAAAAACTTTGAAAGTTTTTGTGAAATAAAAAAAAGTGTTATCTTTGCAGCCGCATTCGGAATAAAAATGAATGCGGGAATCGTTCAGTTGGTAGAGCATAACCTTGCCCCAAAGATTAGATGTAGTCTAACCTTGGCAGGGCTGAAGTTTGAAACTGAAACAAAAATATTGCGAAAGTAGCTCAGTTGGTAGAGCATAACCTTGCCAAGGTTAGGGTCGCGGGTTCGAGTCCCGTCTTCCGCTCTTACTCTAACAGACACTTTAGAGAAGTTTATAGACAATACCTTTCAAATCAACGGTTTGAAAGGTATTTTTTTTAT
>JAITVS010000075.1 GCA_031285685.1 Tannerella sp. | reverse complement strand
GTGCATGGCAAGATGTGTTTTGAGTACACTCAAAACGTTTTAAGTGCCTTAAAACCATCTTGCCCCGCTCATTTGAAACCGGGGGGAATCCCAGCTCCGAAGTCGCTAAGATTTTTGAGAGTATCGGTCTTAATGAATGGCCTGCCTGTTATCGCAGTCCAAATAAAAACAAGAGAGGCTGCCTGCAGGGTAGTATATGTAAAACAAAATGGCCTGTGGCCACGCTAATTATCCATTAAATTATCCAAATTATGAAACAAAAGAATGAATCCAGAAAACGAAAGGGAGGGCGCATCCCCCTTGCAGACCCGGCAAAGAACCGCCATGTATTTTACCTGAATGATGCCGATGAAATCCGCCTGGAGGCCCTTTACCATCAGTCGGGAGCTAAAAACAGGGCTCAGTTTATCACCTCCTGCATCTTTTCCAATCCGGTAAAAGTGGTCAGGATAGACAAAGGGCTGCATGATTATTATATGCGCTTGACCACTTTTTTCGACCAGTTCCGCATGGTCGGGCATAATTATAACCAGCTGATAAAACTCCTTCACTCCAATTTCGGGGAGAAAAAAGCGCTGGCTTTCCTCTACAAACTGGAGCAGGCAACTATTGAACTGGCCGGATTAAACAAACAAATAATTGAGTTGACACACGAATTTGAACAAAAATATTTGCTTAAGTGAGCACAAACCAAGTTTACTTAAGTGAATATATTATCTAAATATCTCGCTGATGGTAGCCAAAATTAGCGCCGGAAAATCACTTTTCGGGGCATTAACTTATAACCAGGCAAAGGTTGATGAAGGTACGGCCGATGTACTTTTCAGCCAAAATATTATACGGACAGTAGACGGTTCGTATAATATGGCGTTGTGTATACGGTCTTTTGAACCCTACCTGATGGCGAATAATAAGACTGCAAATCCGGTAATACATATCTCCCTGAATCCCCATCCTGATGATGCATTGACGGATGAACAGTTGAGCAATATCGCACAGGAATATATGGAGAAATTAGGGTATGGGAAACAGCCTTACCTTATATATAAGCATATGGATATTGACAGGTCTCATATCCATATCGTATCGGTACGTGTGGATGAGAATGGAAAAAAAATAAACGATTCCTTTGAGAAGAAGCGTTCGGATAATATACGCAGGGAACTCGAACAAAAATATAATTTATTGCCTGCCCAAAAGCAGAAACAGTCCAACAATCTGCCTTTGAAGCCGGTAGATATTAAAGCGGGCGATGTAAAGAAACAGGTTTCAGGTATTGCCAAAAGCCTGATGAAAGACTACCATTTCCAGAGCATAAACGAGTACAGGGCATTACTCAATATATATAATGTCACGGTGGAGGAGGTAAAAGGAGAGGTCCGGGACAAAGCCTATAACGGGCTGGTCTATTCGGCATTGGACAGGAAAGGCGGAAAGGCCGGTAACCCGTTCAAGGCATCGCTTATCGGCAGGGATGTGGGATATAACGCCTTGCAGGAGAAAATAGCTTCTTTCAAACAATCTATGAAGGAGAAAGCTGTATACGGCAGGACAAAAGCTGTGGTTTCATCCTGTATGAAGAGAAATCCTTCGAGGAAGCAATTCGAAAAGGAGCTGGCCGGGAACGGCATTTCCGTACTGTTCCGTGAAAACGATGATAAGCGCATCTATGGCGTAACCTTTATCGACCATCAGGAGAAAACTGTCTTTAACGGTTCCCGCTTGGGTAAGGAGTTTTCGGCGAATGCTTTCCACAACCTCTTCAATGGCGGTAACAGGCGGGAAGATAGAAGCGCCAGTATGGACAAATCATTTGCCGGCAGCTATAATTATCCGCAGGAATCGGCAGCGGAAGCTGTTGCCGGTATCTTCCCGATGGAACAGCACGGTGATAATTACGAAGAGATTGCTTTTACCAATCGTATGAAACGGAAGAAGAA
The DNA here is from genome assembly GCA_031285685.1 of Tannerella sp. Lineage (GTDB taxonomy): Bacteria > Bacteroidota > Bacteroidia > Bacteroidales > Tannerellaceae > Tannerella. The sequence goes on along the minus strand of JAITVS010000075.1, from coordinate 1,399 downwards.
AAAGAGGAAAGGCTACGGCCTCTAATGTTTTGGGCCTCTCATGTTGCGCAAGATGATTATCCACAGGCTTACGGCCGAAATGGCAGCAAGTATCCAAACCGGGATAATCCATGCATGGAAGAAGGGAGCGAAATAACTCCCCAGCAATAGGCCTGTACATAGCAGGCAGATTTTGAAAACAGCAAAGTCAAAGCCTGTAAAGTGGCGGGCTGCACCTAACATCCGGGAAATAAGATTTTTCATCGTGTTTTTTCTATTTATGAGTAGAAGACAGGATTTAATGGTATGCCATTTCATCTTAACTTCCTCTCGTATTTAAACTTAATAAAGTAATAAACAGGTCTGCGACCTTAAAATCCGTAACGGACAATTTATTTACCAATCAATAATCAAAAGTATAAAAAATTATGCAACAGGAAGATGATTTAAGAGGATTAGCCAAGACAATGGAGTTCATGCGGGCTATCAGTATATTATTTGTGGTAATCCATATTTACTGGTTCTGTTACCAGGCTATATTGGAGCAGGGTATTAATATTGGAGTAGTAGATAAGATATTACTGAACTTCCAGAAAACGGCGGGGCTTTTCTCCAATATATTATGGACAAAGCTGTTTGCCGTGGTGTTTCTGGCATTGTCCTGCCTGGGAACAAAAGGGGTAAAAGAAGAGAAAATCACATGGGATAAAATATATGTATTTTTATTCGTTGGGTTTATTTTCTTTTTTCTCAATTGGTGGATACTTGTTTTACCCCTGCCGTTGGTAGCCAATATGACAGTGTACACTTTTACATTGGCCACCGGGTATATCCTGTTACTGATGGCAGGGCTCTGGATGAGCCGTTTGCTGAAAAACAACCTGATGGAGGATGTCTTCAATATGGAAAACGAATCCTTTATGCAGGAAACGAGGTTGATGGAGAATGAATATTCGGTCAACCTGCCGACACGGTTTTTCTATAAGAAGAAATGGAACAGGGGATGGATAAATGTAGTCAATCCCTTCAGGGCGACTATTGTGCTGGGTACACCGGGCAGCGGCAAGTCTTACGCGGTAGTCAACTCGTTTATCAAACAGCAGATATCCAAGGGCTTCGCTTTATATTTGTACGACTACAAATTCGATGACCTGAGTACTATAGCCTATAACGAGCTGCTAAAGAACCTGGATAAATATAAAGTCCCTCCGAAATTCTATGTGATTAACTTTGACAACCCGGCCGGGAGCCACCGATGCAACCCGATTAATCCGGATTTCATGACCGACATCAGTGACGCATAAACATACATTTTATATTATAGTTTATTAAATATAGTTGCTCAAAATCTATTGAACCACTTTGTATATTATACCTACCCCCGCTATATATAGGGGGATTACTCTGCGTAAATATTCCT
>JAITVS010000419.1 GCA_031285685.1 Tannerella sp. | reverse complement strand
TGAATGCCGGGCCGCCGACAGTAACCGTGGCTGCATGTTTCCATTGATCAGCCGCCCAATCCGCCCACTTCAAATCCCAGGTGAAAGCGACAGATATATGGACTTCGTCCGCTTCATCAAATAATGCCGGGGTAGTCCCTATTCTGACAAGATCGTCATCGGGAGTTGCTGCTGTTTTTCGCGGGAATACACGGATAATTCGTTTCATAATTCATGCACTTTATCTATCGCTTTAAATATCTCATACGCTACTTGCGGAACTATCGCGTTTCCGTATGCTTTGATTGATGCGTTTCTCCATCTTGAAAAGGTAATACCGTCCAGTCCTCCGGAAAACCCATCATCGTTCCCACATACCGGGGATTGAGTTGGCCAGTTTCTCCAGTCTTCAATATGTCCGACACTACTGATCCATGACGCTTCATTTGTGAAGGGGGGAGCGTTGAGTTTATTGCATCGTTGGCTGTCGGGGTGTTCAATAGCCCTGATGCTGCGTAATCCGTTAATTTCCCGGTCGCCCTGTATCCGTTCTTTGAAATCCGATACTTTCCGTTTACATTCAATGGCGTACCCGTTTGACTGTCGTTTGCTATTGGAGTTGGAAGCAGCCTTTTTACTTCCATTTCGTTTAAACTTGCCCCGAAACCGTTCCCGTTTTTCTTTTTGTTCTTCACTCTCTCCCGTCGTGCGTCCAGTTTCTCCATATTCACATCTCCCGGAATCATGGCCGTTACGGTTGGCAATAAACCATACTCTATCCCTGCGGTGTGGCGCCCCGACGGCGCAAGCCGGAATAACAACCGGCTGGACGGAATATCCTTCACACTCAAAATCACGGCAGACTGTTTCGATGACGTATTCCTGTTCGAGCAGCGCTTCCGCGTAATTCTCTTCAAAAAGAGAGGCTTGACTTTCCACCTCAATCTCACAGCCGGGCTGTACCATGCTGATGATTCCAGCAACGTTTTCAGCAACAATCCAAGTGGGTCGGATTTCCCGGATAGCGCGTAGCATTTCCGGCCAGAGATAACGGTCATCATCCTTTCCTTTTCGTTTTCCTGCAATGGAAAATGGCTGGCAGGGGAATCCGCCGGTGAGAACATCGACACGTCCGCGCCACTTTTTAAAATCTGTTGTTTTAATGTTTTCATAATGCGTTTGATTTGTAAAATAATACTTCAATATTTGATTGCAGAACCAATCTATCTCGCACGTGAACAGGTTTTGCCAGCCTATCCATGACGCGGCGAGATCAAAGCCTCCGATTCCGGTGAATAAACTTGCGTGGGTCATCTTATTTTCTTCTTGATTCGCCCGTAAGGACGAGGACGTTAAAACTTTTAAAGCGGTCTATAAGCCTACCTCCGAAGCGTTCTTTGAGTTCGCCAACCGTAAGATTGGATGTCATGTGGTACTTGATGAAGTGTTGCTGGTATATCTCATACCGGGCGTACAGGAACTCGTCTATCACACTGTCGAGGCTTGTGCCGTAGCTTTTCTGATTCTCCGTTTCCAGGCCTATGTCGTTCAGGCATACGTGTACAGGTTTTCCTTCCATGCTTCCGCTGTTTGAAAGTTCGTTGTAGGTATACCGGTCGATGTGGCCGTGAATTTTGTAATAGTTCATCATCTGTGTGACGGAGAGATTGAGAAAGAAGTTCGGGTTCTGCGTCAACCTGAGATAGTCGGAGAAAATCTGCATGTCGATTGTTTTTCCTGTTCCGGGTTCGCCGATAAGAAGCAGGTTTTTATGAATCCTGTAATCTTCATTCGGAAAAACGGATTCTGCCAAACGGGAGTTATTGAAATAGTACAGCAGGAAGCGCAGTATCTTCGTGTTGTTTTCGTCCAGGTCGAAAGAACGGAACTCTCGGCTCATGTAATTATTTCCAAGCGACACGATGAAGTTGGCGTGTTTAAAATATTCATCCTCGCCGGACAGGTCGTATTCAGAATCTTGCCGAATAGTCTTTAGGTGGTGAAGCTGAAGGTTGAGCGATTGCCCCATCGTCAGTGTTTTCCCCTGTCGTTCCATGTCTGTTTTTACGTTCTTCTTTTGCCCTGGCTACTATCTCGTTGAATTTTGAAAAGAGTACCGGTACGGATAAATTCTTCCGAATCCATTCGTCCTTGACCGCCGAATTGATAAAAGTCGCAAGGGCCGCCAGGACTTCCGTATCGTCATCGTTGGATAGCCCCTTCTGTTCGCGCTGGAATTTGAGCGCTTTTAACAGGCTCGTCATATTGCCGGCGTCTTTGGCTGTCCAGTAGTACTGTTCTCTTGTTTCGCGGTGGTAGCGGGCTTCAAATATTTTCCGGGCGGAAGAATGAAGGGTTGCTTCTTTCCCTACTTCCGGTTTTTCTTTTTTCTTTCGCGGTTTTTTCTCTTTTCCCGGATGACCATCCCCCAGGGGGGAGGTTATCTCTTTAGAGATAACCGGGGGGTTATTATGTATTATATTATTCTTTAGTAGTTGTTGGTTTCCCTGTTGGGTACCTTGTTGGGTGCCTTGTTGGTCACATTGTTGGGATGACTGGTAACTCTCCCAGTTACAGACAGTTATAAGCCTGCCTAACATTGTTGGTAACATTGTTGGGCAGGCTGTTGGTTTGCTTGTTAGAAAATTCAGTTTTTCAAACCGCAATAAAGCCGACCGGATGTTCTGTATGGAGATATTTTTCCCGGCTATTTTTTTAATCCCTTCCAAACTTGTCACGATCTGTCCGGGCTTGCAAACGAATGAATTTTCTTTCCATTCCCATTTCTTTTCTTCATGGTTGACCATTAGCAAGATGGCCACAAGAATGGTTTTCTGTTCGGGAGTAGATGATATCCAAATTGGTTTGTCCAATAATTCGCGGTGCAGTTTTATCCAGCCGTCCATTGCTTTATTGTTTGTTTAACTCCGGGGATCGCTCTGTTGTCCCCGGAGTGTTTTGTATTTACTGTTCGATGATCACGATGTCGGGTGCAATACCCTTAATACCCTCCAATACCGTATCTATGGCGTTGTCGCACTCATTGACGACAAACTCCCTTGCATCGGGAGAGACAAGAGAAAGGTATACGTTCTGCCCTTCTACGGTTGCGTAGGTTTCCACTTCAATCTCTTTCCTTACTCCCCCGCGAAACACGGGCAGATTAAGCGTAAATGCATCCGGAAGGTTGGAATTTACCTCCATTGAAAAATTGTCCGTCTTTGATCCGTTCTGATTCAGCCGCTTTTCAAGGTTTGAATTGATCTTTGCCACGAAGTTTTTCAACTCGGAGACAAGGGACATGTTGACCGACCGATCCGGGAAATAGGCCCGGTTCATCTTAAAAAATTCTCCCAGCTTAACCGGCGTCCATGTTTTTTCTCCGTTGATACCAAATGCAGTGAATATGGGGTCGATCTCCAATGACCCGGTAATCACTTCGCCGTCCATATTCCTTTCGTCTACAAACAGGACAATAGACATTTTTTCGCGGTTGACAAGCATAAAGCAGCGCTTCTGATTGACCTGATCCGTTTCCGATGTCCTTTTTTCCAACCAGCGCAATGGAGCTTCGATCGTTCCCTTGATGTTGATAGACCTCGGTTCTTTAGGATCCAGTAAATTCACGGCTTCCCCGTGGCGAACAATAACCTCTACCGGCTCACCATGATAATTTTCAGGCAAATGAATATTGATGCCTTCTTTGATTTCTTCCATGATTTTTTTAATTATTATTGTTAGTAAAAATGATTAGTCGTTCGTTCCGGTTTTGCGTATGTCCATCTGGATGGTACGCTGCATTTCGGCAATGGTGGCCGGGCGCGAATAAACGAGAATACCTTCGGCATTGTAATATCCGACCATGCGGGAATCTTCGTCGAGGAAAGCATAACAAACCTCCGTCACCTGACAGGTTTTGTTTTTCAGATCCTTTACGATTTTCGCATGTGTTTTAGCCAGCGGATCCATTTCGATTTTAAAGGAATCCATATAGTCCTTCTTTTGCTGGTTCAGATCGGAGATGTCGATGCTTACATTCTCCAGTTCTACACGCTTACCGGTGAGTTCGTCGGGCGAAAAAGGTTTGTTGTACTGAACCTCTTCCGTTTTGTCGCAGCTGTCATTGAGATACTGTCGACGGTTTTTTACGGGCACATCCTGCGCCAATGCTCTTTCTAACATAATGTTTAATTTAATGGTGAATATTTTTGAATAAAAACTTATTTAATTCCTTTCTCTGTTTTTAATTTTTTCAATTCTTTCTGATAGTGTTTTATTTTGTATTCATACTCGAAAGCCGTCCATTTCGCGGTCTGATTTTTGGCCAGTATGAGCCGCTCGACTATGTCATTTCCATACTCTTTTTTTAGATGAATCGTATAAGCCTCTATATTGCCGTTCATATAATGATTACAATAAGTGCAGCCGCCATGACAGTTCGTTTCATCGAACCGCAAGCTCATGTGTTGGCGGGGGATGAAGTGCATGTTTTCGGATTCTTTCCATGAATGGGACCTGCCGCAGCAATAGCAGAAAACAATCCCGTTTCTGTCCGAATCCCTCAAGCGGATATATTCGGAGAAGATGCGGTCGAGTTTGTTTTTAAGTGTTGTAATAGAACTGTTATTCGATTTCTTCATATCAATATCCGGTGTTGTTTAATCGCAAACCTTCCCGTTCGTATGACAGGACAGAGCGCAGGGCTTCCTGCTGGTGCGTACATGTACGGTGGATCCTTTCTATCCAGTCTACCAGATACTGTTCGTCCCGGCAGATGCTGTCGATAAGCGAGTTTTGCACTTTGGCGGACAGTTTTGCCTCTAACAGAATATTTGCTATTACCTGCATGGTCTCTTCCGCCTTACGCTGATTGAGGTGATATTTGGCATCTGCGAGCATTTTGCCCGTCCG
>JAITVS010000346.1 GCA_031285685.1 Tannerella sp. | reverse complement strand
TGGACATCTGTTAATTCTAATTTCTTTATCTTTCCCATTATTAATTATCCTATCTAATATAATAACAGGCGAAGTAAAGAAAAATATATTATATAAACTAATTATGAACATCTACTTATATTTAAATATTTTTTATCAGTTGTTTCTTTTCGCGTTCACCGCTAAAAAGCCCTAATAGTATGATGATTTTCCCCATCATTTAGTTGCACAAATATAAACAAAAAAGCGAATTACAAGTGTTTTTTCAAGAAAATAAACTGTAGAGGATTATATTAATATTCACAAAGTTCACCTTAACTTGTTTCGGCATCATTTGACCTAATGGTACGCAATCAGACTTTATCTTTCCGGTCGAACACCGTCAAATCATCACCCTTTATAGCCGCAGCAACCAGATCCGGAAGCCGGTCAGGCGTACAAGCGAAGCAGGCAATACCCAATTTGCTGATTTCCTTGGCCAGATTTACATCATAATCCGGTTTTCCCGCATCCGAAAGTGCCAGCAAAGTAATAACCTTTACACCATCTTCATGCATTTCGGACAATCTTCTCAGAAGTCCTTTCCTTACTCCTCCCTCATAAAGATCAGAGATGAGGATAAACATTGTCTTTCTCGGGTTGGTAATCAATTCCAGACAATAACTTACCGATTTATTTATATCGGTACCACCGCCGAGCTGAACACCGAAAAGCATATCGACAGGATCATTCCGGCACAATTCCGTCAGATCGGTTATCTCCGTATCAAAAGCAACGACATGAGTGTCCAGCGCCGGCATACTTGCAAAGATAGAACCCATGACCGAAGAGTAAATAATAGAGTCGGCCATCGAACCGCTCTGGTCAATATCCAGAATAACAGTCCAGCTCTTTTGTTTCTGGCTACGCTCAAAAAAATAAAATTTCTCCGGGATCAGTCTGCGAGTGTCGCGGTCGTAATTTTTCAGATTCCGGTTAATCGTACGCTTCCAGTCTGTTGCAGAAAAATTGCTGACCGGTGAGTGCTGCTTTTTATTTAGCGCACCGGTTACTGCACGCCTTAAATCTTGCTCCAATCGTTTCATTATTTCATTCACCACCTCCCGTACCAACTGACGGGCAGTATCCTTGGATTTTTCGGGAATCTGTCCTTTCAGTGCCATCAGTGTACTGACCATCGAAATATCGGGCTTTATATTTTTAAGCGTTTCCGGCTCAAAAAGTAACTTTGTCAACCCTTTTCGCTCAATAGCATCCGACTGGATAACACTCACCACATCCTGCGGGAAAAATGTACGCACATCAGTCAGCCATTTGGCCAGCTTCGGAGCCGAATTTCCAAGACCCGCACTTTTGGAGCCCTTAGATCCGGTATTCCCGCTACCTGAGGTATCATCATAAATAGCAGCAAGTGCAGCATCCATTATCGATTCGCGTTCGCCCATCGAAGCACCTGACAAGGCTTTCGAATCAGAGCCAAGTATCAGACGCCAGCGGGTCATATTTTTTTGTTGTTCTTCCGTCATCGTATTTTCTTAAAATTCAAAATCAAAGTCGTTTAACTCATCCAATTTTTCCGTTTCCTTTTCCGTAAGTTCCGACTGAAGCGTTTCTGCCGTATATTCTTCTCCGGTACCCCACAATTCACCCAACAACTCGGCAATGCTGTTTTTCTGGTTCGGCTCGAAACTACCAAACGCACGACGCAGGAATACGACGGATCGATAAAACGCATCATCATCAAGTTGTGAAACATACTTATCCAACTCCCTCCATAAAGAGATACGTGAAAGTAGTGCATAACGGTTACGGCCGGAAAGTCCTTCAAACCATCCGGCACCAAGATCGGCCGGCACACCCGGAGACAATCTCCGGGAGACTTCTTTTGCACAATCCTCTTCGTTTGCCAGATTATGTTCCAGTAATATTGAAAATGCAACTCCAGAAAGTTTTGTATTCAGGTCATCACGCCATGCAAGCTTTTTCAATTCTTTCTGCCATGTTTCAACATCCACAGTCTCATATTGATGTTGTGAAATAATTTCCATCGTGTTAATCGCACGCGCTATTCCGTTTGCAGCCTTATCATCACAGGAGGATGCATCAACAAGTAACAGTGAAGCACGCAAAAACAACTGTTGGAGTATCGGTATCAACGGATCGAGATTAAACTGCCGGATATCTCCGAAACGTATTAAAACGGAAAGTTCGTCTGTCGCATCCACCATTTCGATAAAATTTTCCGAGTCGACAAGTAATCGCTGTAAGATACTCAAAGCATTTTCGAAAATATTCGTCAACTGACATTCACACGCCTGACGTACTATTTTTGCAGCTAACGATACATCCGTGCAATCATTCAACTGCTCTTTTAACTGATATGCTGCTGCAATCTCAATCGTCTCGCCTTTCAGGTTCGCTTCAACAATTTCGATTTCCACTTCCGGAGTCCAGCGCAGCACCCACTTTTCCGCCCACGAAGCACTATCCTGTGATACATTTTGCTTTTCTGCAAAATGTATCCCGAGCACTCGTAAACGATGCAGAAAGGTTGAACGGTTTAAATCCATAAATGCCGCCTCTCTGGTTTTTACCTTCAGGTTTTCACGCAAATCAAGCGTCAGATCCTGTGCTACCGCAGATTTATAATTGACCAGCTTCAGACGTCTCAGCTCCTGTGCCATATCCTCCTGGACAGGTGTCTGGCTGACTCCTTCCGGCAGGCTGCCTATTGCCGTCCCGATATCCGCATTATTCAATGCTTCCGCCACGACGGATAGTTCTCCTCCCCCGAAACATGTCGCTGCGGCATCATGCAAATCTTTCAATACAGGAAGTTCTCCGTCACGCAGGGAAGTTAAGGCGTTTGCAAGTCTTACAGCCTCTATTGTACTTGCAGATGAAGCATTAAATCCCTTGGAACGCATGTATTGCGCAACCCTTGAAAGATAGATCGCCGGCAAATCCGCCAGGCGCTTCTCTTCCATCGCAGACCACATCATTTCAAAATAATAAGGTGCACGGTTACCGGCGCCATAGCCGGTACGGCTACTTAAACGCAGGTACGAATACGGCATAAGAGTTATCTGCGAAGGAGTTTCGGCTATCTTATTCAGTTCTTCATCACTCATGGAAGGAAGATCCGAACATATACCGCTGACATGATAAGCGCCGACAATAACGACGATTTCTTCCGGTTTATATCCCTCACGAACTGCATTCGCAATTTCACGGCGCATATAAGCTTCGCGGATAAGGTTATAAGAATAATCATAGGGTACCGCCTCCAGTTCGCGATTGATGACCATTTCACGCATTTGCCCCGACTGATAACTCAGTCCTTTGTTATAACTTCCGTCTGTCAGGTTATGCTCAAACTTTCGCTCCCAGTAACTTTCATAATCTTCTTCATATGAATGCTCCGCCACTTTTTCATAAAGTCCGTTGTGATAACGATAAAATTCGTCTGCTTTTTCCACATCCTCTTCACTGTGACGTTCCTGACGGAGTTTCAGCATACGACCGGAAGGCAGGTCTATAAAACGTACTTCCCTGCGATTGTTGACAGCCCAGGATATCGCCTGATACTCGGGGGAATAAGAGGCAAACGGATACAACACCGTTTCAATAGGCAATTCGGTTGTGTATGCAAGTAGTGCAACAGGCGGCTTTACATTTTTTGCCGCCATATCACGTATAAATGCAGTTGCATCAGAAGGCCCCTCTATCAGCACACACCGGGGATTTTTTTCCTCCAGAAAGCGTAACAAGTGCCATGCAGCCCCCGGAGAAAGATGCCTGACTCCAAATATATTTAATGCTTCATTCATCCGTTTATTTCACTGCATGAATTATAAAGACCACGCCAGGAAGCGCCTCTCTTTTTCATTACATTTTCAAGATATTCTTTCCAGACCATTTTATCTTTATCCTCATCTTTCACGATAGCACCCTGAAGTCCTGCAGCCAGATCCTCGTCGGTAACACTTCCGTTCCCGAAACTTCCTGCAAGGGCCATGCTATTCGTAATCAATGAAATCGCTTCGGCTGTAGAAATTACTCCGCTCGGCGACTTAAGCTTCTGCTTTTCATCCAGTGTCAATCCGTTACGTAATTCACGGAAGATCGTAACAATTTTTTCAAAAGCATCGCCCGATGGCAATTTCGCTTTCAAACGATAGTTTCCGGAGATTTCCGTTACGCGTTTTGTGACAATGGAAACTTCCGTTTCCAGATTTGCCGGTGACGGCAGAACGATAATATTAAAACGTCTCTTCAGAGCGGATGACATATCATTCACCCCACGGTCACGCGTGTTAGCAGTAGCTATTATGGAGAATCCTCTTTGGGCGGGCAATTCACGTCCCAATTCCGGTATAGCAATCGTCTTTTCCGACATAATTGAAATAAGTGCGTCCTGTACTTCCGACGCACAGCGGGATATTTCTTCAAAGCGTGCAACACTTCCCGTATCCATCGCACGATAGATCGGACTCTTTATTAACGCCTCGTCAGATGGGCCGTTTGCCAGCAACATCGCATAATTCCACGAATATCGTATGTGCTCCTCACTCGTTCCGGCTGTTCCCTGAATGACTTTTCCGGAATCACCGCATATCGCAGCCGTCAGATTTTCCGATAGCCATGATTTTGCCGTTCCGGGCTCACCGATCAATAGTAGCGAACGATCCGTAAGCAAGGTAGCTATCGCAATCTCGACCAACCGGTTGTAGCCTATATATTTTGGAGTAATATCTACTCCACCGGCTTTTCCTCCCGTAACAAATTTCAGTACCGCTTTCGGCGAAAGTTGCCATCCTGCCGGCTTTTCCTCTTTTTTATCCTCATCTCTGAGTGCATCCAGCTCATGCGCATAAAGCAATTCCGCCGGTAATCTTAATACATCTTCCTTTTTTTCTGCCATTGTATATTTATTTGAAATTTTAAAAACCGTTGATTGATTTAACCTTTACCCCCTCCTATTTCATCCGCTATCTCATTGAAAACATCCTGTTTGGTTTTCTCGTGAAGTTTTCTGAATTTCTTTTCATATTTTTCAGGAAACTTTGTCCAGAACCCGGTATTTGATAAATGAGAAAACAGATAATTATAATTACCTCCTTTAGGATACTGTTCTATCGCAGAAAATATAATATCAAACTTATCGGACAGATCATGCTTGATAATATATTTGAAAATACTGATCTGCGTCGCAGGTTGCGTATATTTCAGTGTTGATTCCAGCAATTTATGAAACCTCTTCGGTTTAACCTCACAGGCATCAAGTATGATCAGCGCTTCATGATTCTCATTACCCCATTTCTTTTTAGGATCAAATAGATTATACAGGTCTTCCAGCCAGCGCAAATCGATCCGGTCCTTATAAACCGTCGTATTTCCCTGGCTATAGTAATAATAGGAATGATTTCCGTCCGTAAATGCCCTGAACAGATCATTGATCGATAAATATCCTTTTTTATATGCCGGATAAAAACGATCAAAAAGAATCTCCTTCGCCCATTTCCGCCTTTCCGCCGCAAAAAAGAAACTGTTCCAGAGTATCTCTATCCATGGAGAATCTACCGCATGATCAATATTTCGCTCATAAAAAACAATAGCCTGCTCATCTCCGCGTGCAGCCATCGCACGTGATATGGAGCGCATTGCATTGGACGTGATATTCGATAATAATGCTTTTTTTGAAGTTACAAGATCAAAAAACTTCTTATCATTAAGAATACGGATATAAAAATCATCGACTACCGACTCATTCTTATTTCGCAAAACCTCAAGCATGATTCCAAACTTTTCGAGTTTTTCAACAAGAATTTTTTCATCTGTTTTTTTATCCAATGCAAGAAATTCTTCATAAGCGCTTTCCACTTGTGTGAATATATCCCCGAAGAAGTAAGGCAGTTTTGAGGAAGCGAGCACGGAAACAATGGTATGCAACTGCTGTGTCTTTCCTTTTGCCTTCACATAAATATCCTTAAGCCGCTCCATGGCGTTTCTTGTTCCGAGCTTTGCCAATGCTCTATAAGCAGCTTCGCGTACTGTTTTATTTTTGTCTTCGGCCAGTTTGGTTATAATTTCCTCATTGGAAGGATCCTTTGCCAGAATGACCATAGCTTCCGACTGAAGCAGTGGTAACGACTCCGAAAGTATATGTTCAATCATTAAAGGTATATCCGGACAATCAAACAGATCAAGCAAACGTAGCCGGCGAACATGTTCCGTTTTATCGGCATACTGAAAATTTTTCCGTAGAAAAGGGATCATTGGCTTACCTACGGCCGGAATAATTACTTTTTCCACATAATCAGCCAATTCTCCGTATTTATCGGCCAAGGCATAATCCAGATACTGAAAAGTACGGGAATCACTAAAAATCCCTCTGTCCTTTGCATCCTTTAAAATTTCAAGGCGTCCGGAGTTACTCGTTGAGAGAGCCTGAATGACAGGATGCAATTGTAAATAAGAAAAATCCGTATTCACATCACTTATATGAATCAAAGGCTCCTGTTCGCGAACGTCAAGTTCCGTATCCAAAGTTTCCCCTTGTGTATATAGTATAGAATAAAGAAGTGTTGATATAGAGGTTAATTTCGCAGCAGATTGGCGGGAGTCGGTATTTATCAATTCTTCTATATCATTCGCTAATTTAGCGAAAACCGGCGCTTTTTCTCCCAGCTTAATAAAAACCGGTATTTGTTTCTGAAGCCTCGGATCACCTTTGGCAAATTTGCTTCCGGCAATAAAAAGTCTGTTGATTTCCTGTTGCAGATCATATAATGGTTGTAGTCTCATGAGTTTTATTTTTAAGTTCAGAATTCAATAATAATTCAATACAATAGCCGGATTATCTTCTGAGGTGTCACCAAACACAGCGGTTGCGCATAAAACAAACCCGTTTGCACATCGTTATTGATCATCACGGCCAAAACAATATTTTCGGGATTTGCGGGAAGAAAAACCTGCAGATTGATTGCCGATGCAACACCTTGTTCCGGCAAGTCATGAAGAGTCAGCTTGTTTTTCTGTGAATCTTCCACAACAAGATTTTCACCATTGATAAACGCATTATTTACTTTTATCAGAACTACCGGATTTTTATCCATCAGCGGATTCTTAATCGTATTCTTAACCGACTTAATCATTTCCGGATAATTATCTGTTGCAAAATCTGAAATTTTCTGCAAGTCAATATTATTCATTGTACGAATCGTGACACCATCTGTTTCCCAACGAACACGAGGATTCCTGTCTCCGGGATAAATAAACAGTTCTTTCAGATGAAATACGTCAAACCGGGTATCATCTTCCTTGATGTACTTCGCGGCACGATAAGGACGATAATTTTTCGTTTTATAAATCCGTCCGGACTTCAGATTGATCCAAACCCCTTCATCTACAAATTCTTTTCGTGCCGGATCATCAAAACTATTAAATGATAACTGTAACAGTTCGGCATCTTCCTCATACAATCCGTATTGCATCAGTTCGGTTAACTTCCAGACGGTTCCGATCTGTTCTTCGATAGCCGAATCAAGTTCGGGGGCAGCTTCAGGATCCTCTTTTCTTCTATTCAGGTAATCGGTCGCTTTCTTAAGCAATGCCGAGATATAATTGATCCGGTCGATTACAAGGGTATACTCCTCTCCCTTCACCTCGCCAAACTCCAAAAACAGATCATTAAAAGCCGTTTGAATACCGTTTATATAATAATTACCAAGTTCCTTCACCTGTCCCTGCAATGTTTTGATCATTTTGGCGTCAAGCGAAGAAAGCCCTGTCTGAACAATCTCATGTAACAATTTATTAGCCAGCTCTATGCCGCTCAGTTGTGTATCCGCTTTCTTAATAAATGCTGATTTATTTATCTTTTTAGGGTTATCAGCTTTTTCCCGGATAGTCTCTTTCTCCTGCGTCTTTTTTTCCTGACGTTTTTCGATTTTCTCACGTTTCTGCATGATATCATCAGGAACATCAGCAGGTGAAAAACTACCATTATTTTTCTCATAAGCATATAATAAACCAATAGCATGCTTACAGGGAAATTGCCGGCTGGGACAGTTACACCGGAAAACAGGGTTATGTTCATCCAGATAATCTGCCGAACAATAATAAGGATTTTTTCCGCTTCCGGCACATTCACCCCATATCAAATTCCGGTCGGACGATATATGCAAATTAGAAAATTTTCCTTTAGCAATAAGATCACGTCCGTTTTTCGCAGCCGCCGCATTCGGGGCAAGTTCTTCAATTTTTTTCTGTGTAATTTCCATTTTCCAAGAGATCACGTTTTATATCTTTTATTTTTAAGTCTCAACACACTCAAACAAGTCTAATTATAGACGCTATTTACAATATAATTCCATAATTTAAACGTCTATTTTTTCCTACACGACACCAGATTACAAAAATAAATATTTTCCCGCCAAACACAAAAGTCTAATAATCCGGAAAAGATCATTAGCTTTCCGAATATACGATAAAAAGTTAAACCGGTAGTCGGACCTATAACTATTCCGAACCGGAAATCCGGATAAGTTCAGGAAGAGCTTTCTTTTTTGTACAAATAAAGATACCAATAAACGCAACCGACAAAAATTGCCCCTCCGACAAAATTGCCCAAAGTGGCAGGAATCAGATTTTTCAAAATAAAATCACCCCAGGTAATATCAGCGCCGGAATAAATAGCAGCCGGAACAAAAAACATATTTGCGATAGAATGTTCATAACCCAATGTGACAAAAATCATAACCGGAATCCAGATACCTACGCATTTTCCGATAATGTCTTTTGAGGCGTATCCCATGAACATGCCCAGACAAACCAACCAGTTAGCACCAATTCCTTTGATAAACACAGCCATCCAATCCTGATACACCTTCGACGCTGTATAATTAAACAAATAAATTTGCCAGGGTTCTTTTGAAAAATATCCCAAATGTGAAGACAATAAATAAGCGATAATCTGGGTTCCGACAAAGTTAAATACATAAGACAAAAATAACAGTCTCATAAATGAAGTTAAACGCAACTTCTTTTCTAATAAAGGCAGTGTAAACGCAGTGCAATCACTCGTAAACAGATCTGCTCCCGTAATGGAAACCATCATCAAACCAACAGGAAATAACGCGCCCGCAATAAACTTGATAATACCGGGATTATCAGCCCCTACTCCTGGCATTCCACCGGCAACCGTGACAGATAACAAACCTCCCAATGCGATAAAAGCACCTCCTAACATGGCTATTACAACGAATTTGGCTGTCGGCAAAGATGATTTAGAAATCCCCGATAACGCAAACTCTTTTGTAATCTCTCCCGGACTGTAATAATTGTTCATCTATATTTATTTTGCTTAAAATCGCCACAAAAGTACAAAAAAGTATTTCCCTTGTATAAATCTTTCAAAACATAATATTTTGTCACACTAAAATCCGAGCAAGCTTCCGGAATACGGAATATCTACAGATTCTCATTTTACTTTTGTAATAATACATATTCATCAAATTTTTTAGATTATGAAAAAGTTTTTATTTTTAGCATTAGTCGCAATGAGTTTGAATGCATCCGCAACGAGCGGAAAAGTTAACGGGAATGACCGCATTCATAAATATGAGTATCATAAACCATATTTCAAAGGAAATATTTCTCCTGAAAATCTGCCTCAGATGATCACCAAATATTTAAAGAAAAATTATCCTAATTATGAAGTAATGGTATCAAAAAAGAAAAATAACGGCAATTATTTTGTCAAAATCCGGTATCAGGGGAATCATTCCCATTCGTATTACAGAAGTTTAGTTTTCAATAATAACGGTAAGCTTATTAAAGGGTAATCTCTTTCCCTTTGTCATTCACGATATAACAGAGACATAGCTCTTTCCTGCATATTCCAATTTATATTCATATATTTGCATAGCGAATCACAAACAATATCATCCCATGAATCTGTTAATTATAGAAGATGAGATTGATCTACAGGAATCCATTACTGAATTTCTATTATCAGAAGCTTTTACCGTAGAATCTGCAACATCTTATCAGGAAGCTGAAGAAAAAATAAGCATTTATGATTATGATTGCGTAGTGGTGGATATTAATCTACCCGGAGGCAGTGGGCTGGATATTATTCAAAAATTAAAAAATAAAAACGATGATGCCGGCATCATCATCATTTCGGCAAAAAACTCTTTAGACGATAAACTAACAGGATTAAATATAGGGGCTGATGATTATCTGACCAAGCCTTTTCATCTTTCGGAGCTGAATGCACGTATCAAATCAATCATCCGGCGCAGAAGTTTGAAGGGAATTAATACAAAGCAATTTAATGAACTAAGAATTGAATTCGATAACCGGAGAATATTTGTGAAGGACAATGAGACCCTGTTAACCCGTAAAGAATATGATCTCTTATTATACTTCATGATGAATGAAGATAAAGTATTAAGTAAAGAAGACATTGCTGAACACTTATGGGGTGATCACATGAGCATCTCTGCCGATTCTTTCGACTTTATATATAATCACATCAAGAACCTGAGGAAAAAATTAATTGATCATGGCAGTGCGGATTATATAAAAACGGTATACGGTATCGGCTATAAATTTTCAGAAGGATGAGTTTGATTAAATTAATCCGTAAATATCTTCTGATATCCATTCTCATTGTACTTTTTATCGGGTGTATTTCACATTTTCTGATATTCCGTTTTTTCATCCATTATTCAAGCGACCAGATGCTGCTGGATCAGAAAGTCAGGATTGAAAATTATGTTGCACAAAACGATACCTTACCTCTGGCTTCTACAATTGTTCTTAGACCGGCGCGAATAGAAGTAAAGGAAATAGAGGAAACACAGATATTTCCGAAAGAAATATTCAAGGATACGACCATGTACAGCGAAGAAACAGGTATACTTACTCCCTATCGCCAATTGTATTTTACAGTATCTTATAAAGGCAGGCATCATCTGATTAATCTCAATCAACCCACTGTAATACCGAATGACCTGTTCTATGCTATTGTTTCTTCCTTGTTGATATTAATGATTCTGTTTGTACTATTTACCTATGTTATTGAATATTTATTGAAAAAAAACATATGGAAGCCTCTGAATTATAATCTGCAAAAGCTACATGAATACGATTTGAAGGCTAATACAACACTGGAGTTGAAAAATCCCGATATAAAAGAGTTCGATGAAATCAATGATGTAATTATGCGCATGGTAGATAAAATTAATGAGGATTATGAAAATTCCCGTTTTTTTACGGAAGATGCATCTCACGAAATGCAGACTCCTCTGGCTATCATCAAATCAAAAATGGAGCTACTTACACAAAATCCGCTGTTGATGGAAAACGATGAATCCGCAAAATCTATTCAAGCCATATCAAGGGCGGTTTCACGACTTTCCAGGTTAAACACATCGCTTTTATTGATAACTAAAATAAATAACAATCAATATGAGAAAAAAGAATATGTTCAATTGGATAAATCACTAAAACTTTATCTGGTCGATCTGGAAGAATTGTTTGAAGCAAAAAAGCTGACTGTAAAAACAGACATTAACCCATGTATGCTTTACATAAATGCCAGTTTAGCTGAAATATTATTATCCAATCTTCTGAGCAATGCCATTCGTCATAATTTGACGAACGGACAAATCGGGTTATCACTGAATCAGACCCAATTTATAATCAGTAATACAAGTAACGACAAAGCAAAAAGTTCCGCAAATTTATTCAACAGAATGTCCTTCCATAACAGAGCGGAAGACTCTGTGGGATTAGGATTAAATATCGTAAAATCCATTTGTGATAAAAATAATTTTGTTGTCGATTACGCATACACTGAAAATCATATTTTCAGCATAAAGGTTGTATTTGAGAAAATCAATTATAACGCATAATGCTGCTTCTGTAAATTAGAAACCAAGTGCTATAAAAAAGGCAAACCGTTAAGTCTGCCTCTCCCTGGGTAAATCATCATGACTAATTATAGGTTCTAAGGAAATTACCGTTCAGATCAAAAAATAATTTTCTTACCGGATAACCCCACAATTCTACGAAATAACCGCCATATTGCCTGATGTAAACCGTTATCCTCTTATCCGGATAGTTTTTACCCACATAATTAGCTATGACCGGAAGAACCGCTCCATTGGGAATCCCTTCGCCACGTACCGAAACGATAGCCTGTATCTGATTATCCATCGTAAAATCCATACGGGTACCATCCACAAGTCCGATTTTATATTCTCTATATGTCCTATTCACATATAACACTTTTGTATCAGGAAAATATTTGACTACAAAATCTTTAACCGGTTGCGGCAAACTTTCGAAAGTAATTTTACTTTGACTATTGTTTTCATCTTCGCCATCATCCGATATTCTCCAAACATTACCATCCTTATCGAATGTAATATCAATATCCTTGTAAAGTTCCACTTCGAAAATATCCTGTTTATTGGTGATTTCCTTAATTACCTTACCGGGATAAGTTGAAGCAATATAGGATACGGCTTTTTCCGGTAACAACGCAATAACCGATTCGGGCAAAGCATTCTTATTGCCGATTTCTACCCTTTTCCACTCTCCCGAAATATAAAACTCAACTTCGGTTTTGTCTGTATATTTGACTTCATATGAGTCTTTATTATTCCTGACCTCCTCTACCGTATACGCTGCAAAATGTCTTTCGAGAAAGTCCTGAGATACTGCCGGAAGGGTTTCTATTGATATCTTCTCATCATCCGGGTTATCATCTTCATCGATTTTGAATACATTGCCGCCAAAATCAAAATTTAACTCCACATCGGGCTTTCCGGCTAATTCAACCTTATATCCGTATTCTTTTTTTTTGATCTCATAAATTCCCCTACCCGGATAATTGGACTCTACATGCCCGGAAATTGAAGCAGGAATCAATGCAACAATATTAGCAGGCAATGCGCCTTTGTCTTTCGCCTCAATTTTCTCCCACAAGCCGTCCTTGTCAAAATCAATCTTATATCCTTTCACAGAAATATTATAGCCCTCTGTACCTTCAGACGTATTTCGCAAGATGAGCTCAACGCTATTTTCATCAAAATGATTTTGTACAAAAAGCTGGACTGCCCCTGGCAGTTCGGTAAACGAAAGAGAGTTTTCCGGGTCCATACCGTTATTATCATCATCGCTGCATGAGGTTACAAAAGGTAAGATCGCTGAAAGAACCAATACCATCACTGATAAATTTAAAATTTTCTTCATATCGCATTTATTAAATTAAAATTCCATGGCAAAGGTAAAATCCAAATCTAATGAAAATCTGTTTTTTTAACAGGCCTGTACCTATGCATATTTTAAATATAAATTTGATAAAATATAGTATAAAAAAACATTGGATTGCAAAGATTGATTAACTTTGGAGCCGTTTAAACATAATCTTTTTTTATGAATAGTGTATTGGTTCTTCTGGACAGTCTGAATGACTGGAAACCGTATTACGAAACAAGTAGCATACTGACCGTATCGGATTACCTCAAGCATAAACCGGGCGGAAAAGAGTCTAAACTCGTTATCAATCTCAGTGGGGA
Source organism: Tannerella sp. (assembly GCA_031285685.1). Lineage (GTDB taxonomy): Bacteria > Bacteroidota > Bacteroidia > Bacteroidales > Tannerellaceae > Tannerella. The sequence goes on along the minus strand of JAITVS010000346.1, from coordinate 52,660 downwards.
TTACAGCTATAATTCTGAAGGATATTATTGTTCCTTACTGGCACAGGCACGTGGACACAAAGTGATCCCCGGAGTTGATATCATAAACAAATTAGAAAGCGGAACCGGCATCCGGATGGGGAGCGCCCTGCATAAACTTTGTCATCAATGGATAGTAAAAAATAACATTCCGAAAGATGATATCTGGTATTTGAATATATACTTCGGCACATGCCAGGAGAAAGGATTGGAACGTATAGCACGTTTCATTTTCGATCATTATCCGGCTCCTCTACTCCGGGTGGCATTAAATACACAGCAACGTAACCAGATAGAAACAATACAGTCGATGCCGTTAAAAAGCCTTTCCAATGAAGAACAGGACTTTTTCGCTTGTGCACTCGACAATTTCAACAAAAAAATCTGGCGGAGTCCACGTTCGCCAAAGCTTTGCCGGTATAATCTGGCTATATTTCATGACCCGGAAGAAAAATTTCCTCCCAGCAATAAGAAAGCGATCAACAAATTTCTTGATATCGCAAAAAAGATGGACATCCATGCAGAACTGATCACAGAAGATGATTCTGCCAAACTGATGGAATTCGACGCACTATTTATACGCTCAACAACATCACTGAATCACATAACATTTCATCTTGCCCAGAAAGCGCGACAAAACGATATGGTAGTGATTGATGATCCGATGTCAATAATAAGATGCACAAATAAAGTATATCTCAGTGAATTGCTGGAAAGGGAAAAGATCCCAGCTCCGATTTCCAGACTGATATTCAAATCCAATGAAAATGACTTCGAGGAAATAGCTACGCATCTGGGTTCCCCGTTTATAATCAAAATTCCGGACGGTTCATTTTCCCACGGAATGCACAAAGTAAGTGATGAGTCCGGCTTCAAAAAAGCGCTGGCCGTTTTATTTGAAAAATCAGCAATTCTGCTTGCACAGGAATATATACCAACTGAATTTGACTGGCGTATAGGTATCCTCAATGGTGAAGCTTTATATGCCTGTAAATACTATATGGCCAAAGGTCACTGGCAGATATATAACCACAACAGTACCAAAGGAAGTGACCAAACCGGATTAGTAGATACATTGCCTCTGTACCAGGTTCCGCAAAACGTGATAAGAACAGCACTTAAGGCCACATCCCTGATAGGAAAAGGGTTGTATGGCGTTGACCTCAAAATGATCAATAATAAAGCCATGATCATAGAGATCAACGACAACCCCAGTATCGACCACGGAATAGAAGATGCCATACTGGGCGATGAATTATATTACCGGATACTGAACTATTTTGTCCGTTCTCTTGAATTGAAATCACGATGAATTCTGAGATAAATATAAGACAAGCTTCATTCGAAGATCTTGACGAAATCATGAAAATAGAGATCGCCGGCTTCGATGCCGATGCTTTTTCACGTCAGCAAATAGCCTATCTGATTATGCGATCCAAAGGGAAGTTCCTGGTTGCCGTTCATAACAACAAAATCGCAGGATATATATCGTTTATAATAAGTCTTCGTCACAATACCGGACGGGTATATTCCATTGCCGTATCCCCTGAGCACAGAGGTCTGGGCATTGCTAATATACTGATGAATAAAACGATTGATCTTGCTAATGAAAAAAAACTGAGGGCTATTTTTCTTGAGGTAAGAACAGATAACACAATAGCCATACAACTCTATGAAAAAAAAGGATTTATCCTCCGTTCCGTAAAACATAATTATTATCATGACGGAACTTCGGCATATAACATGGTTTTGCGATTACAAATGCACACACATTCATAGATCATCCCCGGAATCATTTCAAATGGCCTTCAGCTTGTCATACATCCTATTATAATAAGGGGTTTCTATACCCGACTCTTTCGCCGATCTGACAATATAACCGGTAAGACTCTCCAATTCTGTCTGTCCTCCTTTTTTAAAATCAGCATGCATGGAAGTCGTGGATCCCTCCGGCATCATTTTCTGCGCTTCGACTGACGACACGGCAATATCTTCCGGTAGAATAATACCTTTTGCAGCCGCTACACTTGCAGCTTCATTCCCCAAAGCAAGAAACTCATCATAATGCAAACGTATTATCTCGCCGATGGGCAGATCATAATAGGATGTTATGGTGGCCGCAGTAGAAATCATGATGAATTTCTTCCAGATTCTCTCATCAATATCTTCCGGAACAAAGGCATTAATACCAGCCTCAGTAAGCAAACGGAGCAATATTACCTGTCTTTCCCGGTCACCGTTTTTACTACCAAAAAACAACTGTTCCTTTTCAGAAAATTTATGTACATAGCCCGGACTTATCAGTCGGGCTCCGATATACACACAACCCTTCCAGACTTCCTGTTCCGGTAATAAGGTCTGAATATATTCGGAAATATCCGCCCCGTTCAGTAACGGAACAAGAACGGTATCTGGGTGTATTATCGGCTTCAATTGCTCAATATTTGATTTCAGATCATAGCTCTTCGTGCAACAAAATAAATAATCAACCGCACCGATTTCAAAAGCATTTTCATCTGTCATAACCGGTATACATTTGATCTCTTCCGATCCGCTTTTTATGATCAGACCGTTTTTTTCGATCTGCTCTCTATTTCTGCCTCTGGCAATAAATATAATCTCAACCGAATCCGAGCCATCATATTTAGCCGCCATTTTTCCTCCGTAATAACCGCCAACAGCCCCAATTCCGGAAAATGCAATCCGTATTTTTTTCATACAAACCAAAATTTAAGTTCAAAGGTAGATAAACTATTTAAATATATAACGACTTTTTTATAACTTTACAGCATAATTTTCACCCAACAGGAGAATAAATAAAATCACTATGAATCCAAAATGTCCGTTTTTATTCTTTATTCTGATTGTCACACTATCATGTACATCAAATATCAACAAACTTAACGAAACCGGCGTAAGTCTGGAACTGGCACAATTCCGGAAAACAGAATACAAAGATATCAACTATACGCTTTGGTTCTCCATTCCTAAAAAAAAACATGCAGATGTACAAGCCCGCGCAGAGATACAATTAACGCTTAAAGCGCATACTCCCATAATCCTCGATTTTACCGGAAATGCGAATGATGTACAGGAATTAAAGATAAATGAAACAACCCCAAAATACACTGTTGAAAACCAACATATCATCATTCCTGAAAATTTTACGATACAGGGAAAAAATAATATATCCGTAAAATTTACAGCAGGCGATCAATCGTTAAACCGTCGGGATGATTTCGTCTATACCCTACTGGTTCCCGACCGTGCAAGGACACTTTTCCCTTGTTTTGACCAACCCAATCTAAAAGCTGTATTTAACCTCCGTCTGAATGTGCCGGAGGCATGGGAAGCGATAGGTAATAGTAACACACTCGTCACGAAACATACTTTCAGCGAAGACAGAAAAGAAATATGCTTTCATGCTACAGAACCGATCGGCACCTATCTGTTTTCATTTGTAGCAGGTAAATTTGAAAAGTTCGATGACAAAAAAAATGACCGTGAGATAACACTCTACCATAGAGAAACCGATCCGGACAAAATATCCCAATGTCACGATATCATTAACGAGGTATTCCATTCGCTGGAATGGATGGAAGAATATACCGGGATCAATTATCCTTTCGGTAAATACGATCTCATCATTCTGCCCGGATTTCAATATGGAGGCATGGAACATACGGGAGCTACGCTTTATAATGATAAACGCATGTTCCTTGATAAGAATGCCACGGCTGCCGACTCACTCAACCGTAGTAAACTGATAGCACACGAAACGGCACACATGTGGTTTGGCGATTATGTAACCATGGAATGGTTTAACGACGTATGGAACAAAGAAGTTTTTGCGAACTGGTTTGCCGCACAGATCGTATCACCAATGTATCCATCTGTTAATCACGACCTTAATTTTATCATAAGCTACTACCCTTCCGCTTATGCGGAAGATCGGACAACAGGAGCCATGCCGATACAGCAACCATTAGATAACCTTCGCAATGCCGGTTTAATATACAGTAATATCGTATACAATAAAAGCCCCATTGTGATGGAAATGCTTATTAAAAAGATCGGGCATGAATATTTTCGTGAAGCAATCCGCGAATATCTGCATAAGTACGCATATGGAAACTCGGATTGGGACAAGCTCATCAAAATACTGAATGGAAAAACTCAGGATGATCTTCTCACATGGAGCAATACCTGGATAAAAGAAAAAGGAATGCCTACAATATCTTTTACACGAAACGGAGACAAGGTAAATATCACACAATCAGACTCATGGAACATGAACAGATTCTGGCCCATCAATTTTTCATTTAATACTTATTCGGTAAAAACAGGTTATCAAACTCACACCGTGCAATTAATGGCAAATAATAAAACAGCGGAAATTTTAATGTCGGACGAAGATTACTACATTCTTCCGAACAGTGACGGGAAAGGGTACGGTTATTTCAAAACGGATTCGGTAAACAGTAAATGGTTATTGGAGAATTGGGGCCAAATAACCAACTCAACTCTCAGGTTCGCTACTCTGGTAAACCTATATGAGAGCATCATGCACCTCGATCTGTCTCCGGAAGCTTTTCTCGAATCAATTATACATAACCTTGACTCAGAAGCCAATCCACAGATATTCAGGCAAGCCCTCACCTATGCCGAACGATGCGCCGAGCTATTCACTACACCCAATAGCGAATTACGCGGAAATTTTGAGGATTATTTATTCAACACTGCTGAAAAACATACAGATCAGTCTTACCGTACACTTACTCTGAAATCATTCTGCAGGCTTGCCTCTTCCGAAAAATCGCTCAACAGGCTGTATCATATATGGAAAAATCCTGCCGAAGCAGCAAAATACAGAGTCAGTGAATATGACCTGATTGAAATCTCATACATATTGTCGATGTATGATCCGGAAAATGCAAACGATATCCTGCAAAAACAATTGTCGCGAATAACCAATCCGGACAGACGTAAAGAATACGAATTCGTAATGCAGGCCTTAGCACCGGTCCGGGAACAACGTGAAGAATTTTTCTACCGCCTCCTGCTACCCGAAAGTTGGGCTGTAGAAGCATGGTCACAAACCGCATTGAAATGGCTTAATCATCCGGTACGCTATCCGGAATCACTCGGATATATACGTCCGGCTCTTGATATACTATGCGAAATTCAACGTGAAGGCGATATTTTTTTCCCGGCCAATTGGTGTTCCGCCCTATTCTCCGGACATACATCACCCGAAGCATTAGATCTTGTAAATCAATTTTTCGCTGATAATCCCGATTATCCGAAACTTTTAGAAAGCAAAATACGCTTACGCGCCGACCATCTTTATTTGCTTAACGGACATCATTAAACAAAAACACACTCGTCACCGAGAAGTAGATTGTCCTCTTCTTGACCGAGAATTCCGCCTTCCTTGTGTCTTATTGCTTGTCGGTTTTGACTTTCCGGCTCTCGAAGCGCTTCTTTCATTATTTCTCTTTGACCGATCTTTTGTTTTCGCCTCTGAAAATACTCTTGAACTTTTTGCTGCCTTAGGAGTTTTTGAAACTTTCGATTCTTTAGATATTCTTGTATCTCTTAGAACTTTAGAAGCCTTTTCTATTTTAGAATCTTTAGTACTTTTATCAGATATCGTTCCCGGCTTTGAAGCCATGCCGGCTTTGCGGTAATTCGTTTTTATGTCATATTCCTGCAAAGCTTTATTCATGGCTTTATTACTGTTGGCCGGCTTTTTGGATTGCACTATATCTTTCGACTTATCCAACAAATCGAATAAACCTTCCAACTCATCGGAAGTCAAATTTCTCCAATTACCTTGCCCCAAACTACCCAATTGTATATTCATAATTTGAATACGTTCTAACTTTAGAACCTCATAATCAAAATATTCACACATACGACGAATTTGACGATTAAGCCCTTGAATCAACGAAATTTGAAAAGTATACGGATTGATTTCTACGATTTCACAACGACGTGTCACACGGTCTAAAATGGGAACCCCCTGCGCCATCTTGGTCAGAAAGTCTTTAGTAATAGGCTTATTCACCTTCACCACATATTCTTTTCTATGATTATTGCCGACACGAAGTATTTTATTTACAATGTCCCCATCGTTTGTCAGGAGAATCAACCCCTGAGAATCTTTGTCTAAGCGGCCGATTGGAAAAATACGTTGTTCATGGCTAATATAATCAACAATATTGTTTTTCTCGCTTGTATCTGTTGTGCTGACAATCCCTACAGGTTTATTAAAGGCAATATATACCGGTTCCAAATCATTCTTGATCAACTCTCCTCGCACCTTCACTTTCTGTCCGGGCAATACGCGCATTCCAATACTTGCGCGCTTCCCATTGATGGTTACATGTCCTTCTTCGATGAGCCGGTCGGCTTCCCGTCGCGAACAATAACCCGAACCACTAATATATCTATTCAGTCTGTATTCCATTTCAAATTCAAAATATCCGAGGTTCAAAGTTACGACATATTTTCAAAAAATAAACAACCGCAATAAAAGTTTCAAGTTTAGTCGAAGACATCATACCTTTGCAAAAAAATAAAAAAGAATGAAAACAAAAAAACTAACACTCATTTTTTCATTAATGTTCGCAAGGCCTTATTAGTAATACGTATTGTTTCTTTAGTCGGTGAAACGTTGTTCCAATCATTGCATAGCCGCCTTACCCATTCCGGTTGACTTTTACTCGCATCATTCAACCAATATTTATCTGATGTATCTTTCATCACTCTTTTATAAAATCGTCATTTATTCGGGGCGCTTCCGGCAATTGCTCATCCAACGATTTACGGAAACGTACACAACCTGCCATAAACTGCGGCCAATCAGGAACCAATATATTCGGATCATATTTCTCAGGAAGCAAATTCCACAAATCAGGATGAAACCAACAAAGGTCATGTCCCGTGCTGTCACGGTGCTTCCGAATTCCCAGACGTAATGTCTTTACTTCTTCGACCAACTCATCGCGGGTCATTTTATTAAGATCTTCGTCCATAATCTCACCTTTTTGATGTTAACATACAAATATACAACTTTATCTGCAAAAATTCAAGATGATTCAAGCCACAATCGGAACATTGTTGTCTTTTATTAGTAAAAAAAAAATGCTTAATTGTAACATTTGTGACGGATTATATATGCAGGCGAACTTACCTTTGCTTACTATAAAGACTACAATCAACATGTAACTATTTTTAGAAACTCATTAACATCTTATTACTATGGAATCATTCAAATACCTCAAGGAAGAAAATGGGAAATACATCCTAAAAAATCAATCCGTGATGAATTTCTGTCTGGGCGTGGGCTGCATTGCAATAGCCGGACTGATTATTATCAAAAATCCGTCAAGCATCGGCGCCATCGCATTTGCCATCATTGTTGCGGGACTTGGTGTTATGATTCTTTACGGAATGAAGTCACAAACCGTTTTCGAGCCGTCTTCACGTACCGTCACATTCCGCAACAGGAATAATGCGACTATTTATTCTTTCGATGATTTCCAGACATTCAGTATGACAAAAGTAAAGCAAGTTGGTATCACCACCAACAACATGCTGTACATGGTATTCGAAAAAAACGGAAAATCCATGCCCCACCTCATCCGACAATATGGGCCTGTAGCCAAAAAAGCCCAGCAATTGTATGATGAAATCGAATCTGTGATGAATAGCAAATAAAGAAAAGTATGGATACCAGAACCATTCTCGAAAAGGACAGGATTTCCTATATGCCTTATCGGGATAATTTAAAATGGAATGCATTCTTTGTGTTCGGCGGCGCAATCATTTCCGTGACAACCCTCGTCGTGAAGTATCACCCCGACAAATGGACTTATAATGCGCAAACTGTTCTTGTCGTCGGCATCCTGATTGCCTGCATCGGGTTGTTCCGTTTTTTCGTTCTTGACGGCATTACCCTGATTTTCGATGCCCGAAGCCGGTACATTTATAAAAAATATCCGCTCTTATCGCCGTTCGCAGCCCTGTCGTTTGATACCGCTCATTCCATCATTATTGAACAGGAATATGGCCAAATCTATTACTGTATCACCCGAAAGGGAAACCTGTTCGGAAGAAACCTCCGCATATCGACCGATTTCAAAGAAAACAAACGACGTGCGGACAGGATCAGGTTCGAAGACGAACTCCTACCGGCCATTGCCGATATGCTGGAAATATAAAAAAATCACAGGTAATCATTAAAATCAGAGCAAAGTGAAAACGATAGATACCGGGTATGGGGATATTCAATAATATCCCCAAAATACTAAATTCAGACTATCTTTACTGTGGATCCGGTAAGTCCGTACCCTGTAATCATATTTATATTCCAGGGAATCGAATGCAGCATCGTATGCATCCGGATACCCCCCTGGCACTCCTTTACCCAGTCTGATTGTATCAACAAAATCCCAATTACCCGCAAAGCCATTGATATAAAATCCGACCAATTTCCCTTTGTAAAAGGAATAACCCACACTTTCGCGACCATCATAATATGCATCCGGACAAATATACAGAAGGCTGTCATGGATATCTACCAAAATAATTTTAAGGGAATCGTCGGTTTGACGGCCGGCAAGAAAGGTATTAATCTCATTTACCAAAACAGGACTGGCCAGTTTCTCCAAACTGTTATCGTCATTATTTTCGCTCTTATGTCGGGGCTCCCCGGCACAGGAGGTAGCCAAAAGAACGAGTATCCAAATAAAATGAATTACTTTTTTCAACATTTTCTGATTGTTTGGTTTTTGATGATTGTCCCGTCGAGGTCAAGTAATATGTATTGATAATTTTTCATAAGCATTCTTTTGCCAGATTTGTAATTCGTTGTATAAATTCCGTTTTAGCTTCGGTGTAACCATTCCTGTCATGTTCAAATTGCTCTTTCAGTTTAAGTTTCAACTGTCCATATTCTTTGGCTGTTTCGGGATGTTCAAGTAAATAGTCACGAAAATAAACTTCGTCCCAATTGCCGGAATACCTGATATGAACATGAAATACAGGCGGCTGAAATCCTGCAGGTGTATATCCTTTCATAAACATCATGTATGGTTCAGGTTTACACGGCTGCGGACTATAAATATATCCGCATGATTCCATGGCTTCAATCAATTTATTGAGCTCTGTCCCTCTTTTTATTTCCAACAGAATATCAATAGTCGGTTTAGCCAGCAATCCGGGAATAGCCGTACTACCTATATGACTGATTCTCTCGATGCTTGAATATCCGATTTTTTCATTCAACAGTTTCTTTTCCTGTTGAAAATCATTTTTCCAATATTCCTGATGCTCGCTTAAAATGATAGGAAATAATCGCCAGAGTTCTTCATTGGTCATTCCGGTTAATGGCTTTGGGCCTGCCGTTTTTTTAGCAATAATACAATACGAAACATCTTTTTGCATCTCAATGACCTGATTGATTTTCAGACCGCTATTCTCGGTCATTTTCACAATTTGGGTGACAGAATATTTGGAATACTCGTATTGAGTGTGATGCATTTTATCTAATATGTCTTTGGAATAAAAGACATTAGTGAATATCCCGCCAGGCTTTAAAGTTCGTTTTATCTCAGCAAAACCACTTTCCATGTCATCCCAAAAGTAAAGTGTATTCACAGTGCATATTTTATCAAAAAAAGTGTCATTGTAAGGCAGTTTCTCAATGGCAGACAGACATAAATCCAACTTACCGATTGAAATCATATGCTTCAATTTACGACTGACTTTGTTCAGCATATCCTGCGAAACCTCAATCCCATAAACCTTTAGCGGATTTTGTTCCAGTAGTTTTTTTATAAGATAACCATTACCAAACCCGATATCCAATATGATATCGGTCGGTCGGATATGAAGATTGTCCCGTACCGCATCGTATTGCTGCACATTCTGCTTATTCATTATGTAATGAATGATCGTACCGCCTACACCCGACGGATGACCGAATTGCCCGGCAACATATTTCAGAAAGGACTTCATTGTCTTATTCCATATTCTGTTGTCATTTTTATCTGTTAACCTATTTTGGAATAAGACAAATTGCTTAATTCCATTTCAAGTTGTCTTTTGAACCTGTCAACCTATTTTGGAATAAGACATTTTGAAACTCGCTCTTTTGTAAATCGCCAACCGAAGGTCAGCCTTAGCTAAAGGCGATACATTTATCAGGCTCGTTTCATATCAAAAATTATTTTTTCCCACAAAGTTAATGATATCCGATAGCATTGTATCATCAATCGGTTCGTTTTCTGACAACTTCAATAACCGGTCTTGTATTTCCGATGAAGAAAACGTTATCTCTTTAAGCGCGTCTCCCATCGCTTTTATAAAATTTGTATCCATTCCGTCGGAATAGGCGATTGCGTCTTGTATAACTCCTCCTTCTACACAGAATTGCAACGTCAGATCACCCCAGACAAAACGATTACTATACTCCGCCGTAAAGGGCAACCGACGGCCCAATCGCCAATCCCATGAGGCATATTTCTTTTCAGCCTCTCCTACCTCATCCGGATTCAATCTCTCGTCGGGTAACGGTTGCGGTATTCCTCCGTAAACTTCACCGAATGCTTCGACAAGCGCGGCTTGCAATGATTCGATCGTCATTTCCGGAGCAAGCGCCTCCAGATTGACAACACGCGAGCGAACGGAATCCACCCCTTTCGACTGCAGTTTAGCCTGTGAAACATTCAGGTATAGAGACAGGTTCGACATATCCACATTTACCAGGATTGTTCCGTGATGATAGCAATGTCCCCGGGAATTATAGAAGGCATTTCCCGAAAATTTTTTCCCGTCGGTAAGGATATCGTTTCGTCCTGATTTTTCGGCATGTATTCCAAACTTACTTACGGCACGAACAATCACATCAAGCTGACGGCTAACATCATAGTCTTCTTCACGTACTAGAAAGGTAAAATTCAGATTCCCGAGATCATGAAAAACAGCTCCACCACCCGACATCCGTCGGGCCAGGAAACCGTTATCCTGTTCAAGTTCCTTGACATGACATTCCTTCCATGGATTCTGATTGATTCCTATGACAACCGTATGCCTGTTCTGCCACAAATAAAGAATACATTCATTCTTTTCCACATTCCACAGGAGGTATTCTTCCAATGCCAGGTTACGATAAGGGTTTGTTTGATTTGATAAAGTATAAGATAGTTTCATTTGTTATTTATTATCAGTGGTTAATGATTTGCAATTAGTAAATTTAGCAAATAATGAAATACCGTTCATCTTTAAAAACGGAGTCATACGGTTTTCCCGTACGACTCCGTATCAGACTATTAAGTTAGCCATTATCTTTACATAATATCCAGCTTTTCTGTCATGTTTTAGTTTTCAATATACCTCAAACGCGGATTACGGGCGGCTCCCACTTCATCCGGACGACGGATGGGTGTTGTAAGCGGCATTTCATGCAATCTCTCGGGGTTCGTCTGTATCTCGTCATATATCTTTTTGAATACTTCAACAGCTTCATCCATTGTTTCCTTGGATTCTGTTTCCGTAGGCTCCACCATCAATGCTTCGGGCACAATCAGCGGGAAATACATCGTCGGGGGATGAATACCGTTTTCCAGCAATGCTTTCGCCACATCAAGGGCTGAAACGCCTGTCTTCTCTTTCACTTTCTGAAGCGTCAGAACGAATTCGTGCATACAAAGGCCTCCATATGCCACATCGTAGTACTCAGACAGTTTCTTCTGCATGTAATTTGCATTCAATACGGCATGCGTAGCTGCACAATAGAGGCCATCGGATCCAAGTGTCCGGATATATGTCAACGCTCTTACTACAACCAGGAAATTCCCGTAAAAAGCCTTTACTCTTCCGATTGTCTTGGGAGGATTGGAGAATGTATATTTGCCGTCTTTTTCAACCGGGTAACATACAGGCATGAATTCCCGCAGGATTTCCTTACATCCTACCGGACCGCCACCGGGACCGCCACCGCCATGAGGAGTAGATAGTGTCTTATGAATATTCAGATGCACAACATCAAATCCCATATCGCCGGGACGGACAATGCCCATCACAGCATTCAGGTTTGCACCGTCATAATAATTCAAACCACCTGCATCATGCACAATCTTCGTGATTTCAAGGATATTTTTGTCAAATAAACCCAATGTATTCGGATTTGTAAGCATCAATCCAGCCGTATCTTCACCTACTGCTTCCCGCAGTTTTTCCACGTCGACACATCCTTCGGCATTTGACGGAATATTCACAACCGTATAACCCGCCATCGTCGCAGAAGCAGGATTGGTGCCATGTGCTGCATCAGGAACAATTATTTTCGTACGTTTTGTATCACCACGCGATTCATGATAAGCCTTGATCAGCAAAACACCGACAAGTTCGCCATGAGCGCCCGCCGCAGGCTGGAATGTAACAGCATTCATTCCCGTTATTTCACAGATCGCTTTTTCCGCATCCGCAAGAACCTCCAGGCAGCCCTGAACCGTATGCTCAGGTTGCAACGGATGAATGTTTCTAAAGCCGGGAAGAGCCGCCATATCCTCATTGATACGGGGATTGTATTTCATCGTACATGAACCAAGCGGATAAAAGCCCGTATTTACGCCAAATGTACGTTTCATCAGGCGGGTATAATGCCGGCTAAGTTCTATTTCCGATAACTGCGGAAGAGGAAGCGGAATACCTCGTTTTTCTTTCTCCGGAAGAATTGTTTCCGGTACGTCGAGCGCAGGAAGCAAATCACATCCGTGCCCTTCTTTACTTATTTCGAATAATAATTTCATAAGTACAAAATTAAATTTTAACACTAAGGTAGCATAGTACTCGCTCCTTTGTTAATCGCCTTTGGCGATACATTGATAAGGCTCGTTTCATAAGCGTTTCAATATATCAACAAGGTGATCGATTTCTTCTTTCGTATTCATTTCGGTTACACACCAAAGAATACCGTTTTCCACAGGATATCCTCCGAATATGCCTTCTTTTTCCAATGCAGACATGATCTGCGATACATTGCCCGGACATTCGGTGACAAATTCATGGAAGAATTCACTTTTATAACGCAAACCAAATCCCGGGATTTCACTAATCTTCGACGCCGCGTAGTGTGCTTTCGACAAACAGTGCGTCGCTACCTGACGGAGGCCGTCCGGTCCCATCGCCGCCATATAAACAGCTGCAGTCATTGCACACAAAGCCTGATTGGAACATGAATTCGACAATGCCTTTTCGCGTCGTATATGTTGCTCACGAGCCTGAAGCGTCAGAACAAAAGCACGGCGTCCATCCACATCCACAGTCTCTCCGGCAATACGTCCCGGAAGCTTACGCATCATCGCCGTCGTACAAGCCATAAAACCAAGATAGGGCCCTCCGAAAGCAAGGGGCATACCAAGGGGCTGGCCTTCTCCGACAGCAATATCCGCACCCTGTTCTCCCGGCGTTTTCAGAACTCCAAGTGATATCGGATTAACCCCCATCACATATTTTGCTCCGGCTTCATGGACAACCTGTCCCAATGCTTCCGCATCTTCAATCAAACCATAATAGTTTGGTTGCTGCATATAAAATCCGGCAGTCGTATCATCAAGCATATTTTTCAGTGCTTCCATATCAGTAACACCTTCTTTTGCAGGAACAACAATCAGTTCCACCCCCGATCCGAAACAGTAGGTCTGCATCGTACGCAAAGTCATCGGATCAACAGCTGCCGATACAAGCATTTTACGACGCTTGCGTTCGACACACATCGCAATCGCTTCCGCCGTAGCCGAAGCTCCGTCGTAAACAGAAGCATTTGACACGTCTAATCCCGTAAGCTGACAAATCATCGTCTGAAACTCGAAAATAGACTGCAATATACCTTGGGAAATCTCGGCCTGATAAGGAGTATATGCCGTAACAAACTCCTCTTTCCCGGTTATACTCTTCACGATCGAAGGGATATAATGATGATACGCTCCCGCCCCACGAAAGATCGTTTTGAAGCATGTATTTTTATCTGCCATACGGCCGACATATCGTCCGACTTCCAGTTCGGACATGCCTTCCGGAAGATTTAACTTCTTTACTTTTATCTCGTCGGGAATCTGTGAAAACAGATCATCTACAGTCTTCAGACCTATAGCCTGAAGCATCTGATCGCGTTCCGACAAGTTTACCGGAATATAGCTACCCATTAATGTGCCTCCTTCCCGCAAAATTCTTCATATTCCGCCGCTGTCATCAGATCTGCTTCGGCAGAGATTTCTTTTACTTCGATAAACCAGCTATCGTAAGGATTTTCATTGATGGTCTCCGGCTGATCAAGGATCTCCTGATTCACTGCCGTAACCACACCGGTAACCGGAGACAATATATCAGAAACAGCTTTAACAGATTCCACATCACCGAACGCTTCACCGGCAGTCACCGTATCTCCTACTTCCGGAAGATTAATAAATACAATATCTCCGAGTTCGTGTTGCGCAAAATCCGAGATTCCGACACGTGCCGTTGTATCACTCATATAATCAACCCACTCATGGGTTTTTGCATAACGCAAGTTTTCAAGTATTTTGTTCATGATTATAAAATTTAATAGTTTATTTAATTTATTCTGTTTTCATTTATTTCTTCTAATCATTCTTTTTCTTGCTAAAAAGAATCAAAAAGCAAGACTTCGTGCAGTTCACCACACGAGGTCGGTTTAAATACATCTTACTTATCTTTTTTATAAAATGGCAGAGAAACGACTTCAGCGGTAACGCGCCGCCCGCGAACATCGATTTCAACCTGCGAACCGATATCCACCGTTCCGACATTGACAAACGCCATCGCAATCGGGTATTTCAGAAAAGGAGCATGCGTACCGGAGGTTGTATGTCCGATAAGCATATCACCAGCATAAACATCCTGATGCTCGCGGGCAATACCTCTCCCTGTAATTTTAAGACCAATACGTTTTATTTTAGGCTCGCCCTTTTCTTCAAGCGCCTTCTTTCCGATGAAATCTTCTTTTTTCATTTTAACGCCAAAATTCAATCCCGTTTCCAGCGGTGTAATATGATCATCCATTTCATGACCATACAATGGCATCGCCGCTTCCAAACGAAGTGTATCACGGGCTCCCAGAGCGCAAGGGATCAGACTTTTATCCTTACCCGTTTCCAATAGCAAATTCCACATTTTCGGCGCATCTTCATTGGACAGGTAAATCTCATATCCGGATTCTCCGGTGTAACCGGTTTGCGAAATCAGACATTTCATTCCGTTAATCATCACATCCTTACAAAAATGGTAATACCTGGCAGGAAGATCGTTTTCCGGAACCAACCGCAAAAGAATCTCTTTAGCCAAAGGCCCTTGTAATGCAAGCTGTGCCACATTATCGGATATATCTTCCACAGAGACATCTCCGGATGCGTGTGCTTTCATCCATTCGAAATCTTTATGCCTGTTGGCTGCGTTTACCACCACCCAGTATGTCTCCTCATTTATCCTGTAAACGATCAGATCATCCACACATCCGCCCTGCTCATTACACATCACACTATAACGCACCTGGCCATCGACCATCGACGTAAAATCATTCGTCAGAATATAATTCAGATTTTTCAACGCATCTTTTCCGGAAAAGACAACTTCGCCCATGTGCGAAACATCAAATAATCCGGCTGCCGTACGTACGGCATGATGTTCGGTAATAATACCCGTCGGATACTGTACCGGCAACAAATATCCGGCAAAAGGGACAATTGTCCCGCCACATGCTACATGGCAGTCATATAATGGTGTCTTAAGTTCCATGGTTTTCTTTAATTAGTTTTCAGTAAATTTAAAATTCTATCAGGGTTACTCCGCCGGATTCACGATTTCCCGGCGAGGATGTATGTTCTTCTTTATAGCCGGTTCCTTTAGCCGGTTTACGCACTTTTGCTATCTCCTTAGGATTACGGTTATAGGTCGGATTATTTTCCAGGAAATTAATAAGCGTATCATCATCCATTTCATCCATTGTCAGTACGACAATACTTGACTGTGATACTCTGTTCACCTTTATATTCGTATTCAGATTTTCACCATAAACGCCTTTTACGCGTTCCTCATTTTTTTTACGTTTCTCTATATCGTCCTGAAGCCGGAGTAATTCATTTTCATCCTTCATTTCTCTTATTTCAGGAACCGCATCAAGTCCGAATCCGGTTGCTATAATCGTAAACTTCACTTCCTGATCCACACCCAATGATTCATCCACGCCGAAACCCCAGATCATTTCGATATGATTATCAAAACGTCCCATAAAATTATCAATGGATTTGGTCAGCTCATCAACTTTAAAATGAGCATCTTTCTTGAATGATATATAGAACAGTATTCTCTTCGCATTATAGATGTCGTTATTATTCAGCAACGGTGAATCAAGAGCATCCTGGATTGCGTTATCAAGTCTGTTTTCACCATATCCGAAACCATAACTGACAAGTGCGACTCCGCTGTTTTTCATCGTAGAAGTCACATCATTGAAGTCTCGGTTTATAATACCTTTTACAGTGATTATTTCGGCAATACTCTTTACAGCCATCGCCAGCACCTCATTTGGCTTCTTAAATGCTTCGACCAGATCAAAATCCGGATAAAACATTTTCAAACGTTCATTATTTATAACAATCAGCGCATCTACATTCTTACTCATTTCCTCAACCGCATCCAATGCCTGAACGATTCTCGGAACTTTTTCATAAAGGAATGGTATCGTAACAATACCGACTGTCAATATACCTTTATCTTTAGCCATTTTAGCCAAAAGAGGTGCTGCGCCGGAACCTGTACCACCTCCCATTCCTGCAGCGATAAAGACCATTTTTGTTCCGTCTTCCAATAGTTTTTTTACTTCCGCCGCACTCTTTTCAAATTCTTCTTTGGCTTTTTCAGGCCTGCCTCCAGCTCCTAATCCGGCTCCCAAAGTCACTTTTATCGGTACATTCACACCATCAAATGACTGTTCATCCGTATTACAAACGGCAAAATTAACTCCGTGAATACCACACTCGAACATGTGATTCACAGAATTTACTCCACCACCACCTATTCCGATTACTTTGATAATTTTAGTCGGATCGGTCGGAAAACTGAAATTCATACCTACATTCGTATCCATATCGTTCGTTTTTTCTATTAATCTTCACCAAATAAATCTCTTATTTTTTCCTTAAACCCTTTTCCTTTAGGACGTTTAACACTATCCGATCCGCCCAGTACTCCTCGACTTCCCATATCTCCCGTCTCCTGAGTTCCGGCATTATCTGCCCCTGACAAATCGGTTTCCGGTCCTGTCGATGTCGTATCATTACCATGCTCGGTAAAAGGACGGGAGACACATGGCTCCGTTCCCTTCAACATCAGGCTTATGACAAGCATATACAAAGGATTTCCCAGCATATCGCCGGAGCCTTGCACCAATCCTCCCCGTATAGCGGAAGGACGTACTTTTACTTTAGATTTCTCTTTTATAAGCTCAGGCAAATCCTTCAATTCCGCTGCACATCCCGCCAGAACGATTCCCGAACCTAATGATTTAAGTTCCGTTACTTCACTGATACGGGCATATACATTTTCAACGATTTCCTTTGCACGCCCTTCAATGATAGCATTCAGGTCATTCACTTCTATTTCACGGTCGGCCCCCTCCATATCTACGCGAATAGTCTCCCCCTCATCCTCTTTGTGCAGAACAGCGCTTCCATATTCTTTCTTCAGGTTCTCGGCTTCCGCCTCCGTCAATTGCAACGATACAATATCACGGGTTATCAGATTTCCGCCCAAAGGTATAACCGACATGTGCAATAAATCTCCGTCTTTATAAACAGATACCGTTGTTACCCCCGCACCGAAGTCAACCAAAGCACATCCGAGTTCCTTTTCCTCCCGGCTGAGCATTGCATCCGCCAGAGCCAACGGTGAGACAATGATACCGGCGATTTCTTTTCCCGCAAGTTCTTTTATACTTTTTGCAATATCACGACGAATAGAAGAACGCCCGACAACAAGTTTATAGCGGGCTTCAAACCGTTTACACGGTACGCCGACAGGGTTTGTATCGCGACGACCGTCCACATAGTAAACAGCAGGAGCCACGTCAAGAACATCCAGCAAATCCGGCTTGTATTTTCCACACTGGTCCTTAAGGGCATCTATATCTTCTTTTGTTACGGCCGCTCCGTCTGCAATGTCTTTAACTTCAGTATGATCTACAGTATGAAGTGACTGTCCACCCACACCGATATAAACTTTGTCTATAAAATTACCCTTCAGATGACTTTCGAGTCTCCTTAAAAGACCATTGACATGAGTTGCCGTATTATCGCGGTTATAAATAATACCCCTGCGTATACACGAAGCCGGATCTACAGTCTCGCACGCAATAATGGAAAATGTCCCGTCCGTTCTTTTTTCTCCGACAATCCCCGTAATATGAGATGTCCCCAAATCAATAGCTACAATATAATCCGTCATGGCTCTGTATTTTTACTTTTTTGTACATACAATCTGATTTCTATACTTCAAATTTATAACACTATACTTTTCCCATCCCATCTTCGGTATTACCTGCTCATAGAACAAACGTAAGTGTTTCAATTTTTTCTCATAATCATCCAAACTCCCCATTATGATACGATGATCTCCCACACGGGGAACAATTTCAACATCATTTGCCGATCTGACATAAATCTGGGCGATCTGATTATTCCAGAAATCATCGTTTTGCAAAAATAACGCAAATTTGTATAAGTCGGATACGGCAAAGGACTTTTCTATATTTCCGCTTGCGACGGGAACATAAATTGCCTGTCCCAATGCCGAAGGCATCGTCCGGCCCGATTTATCAACATAATAGCTCCCTCCGGAACTAAACACCCGCAATATAGGCATTTTTTGCGAAATCACAATCTTTACTTTACCCGATACCGACTGAATAACTTCTGCTGTTTCTATGATTTCGTTCTTCAGAAGAGCATCTTCGATATCATGCGTATTTATTTCATTACCCTTTTTTTTCAGGGGATAAAGATTTGCCTTTTTAAGATATGCGACAATATCTTTTTCCTTCAGAAAATGTTTATCCAAACTATCTGCAATCACCACTTCCACTTTTTCACATAACGCTCCCTCCTGTTTTCCGTTTGCAAAGAAAAATACAGAAGCGACAATATAAACTACAAGTAATGTCGTAAAGATGATATACAGAGCCTTCTTCATTATTTATAAATATTTTTCATTTAACATCTTCCGTATAGGTTCAACAAAACGATCAATATCTCCCGCACCGAGAGTCACAAGCACATCAAGGTCTTCTTTTTCAAGAATCTTCATCAGTTCATCTTTTTTACAAAGCATTTTATCGTTTATAGTCACTTTATCAAAAATGATTTCCGAAGAAACACCCGGTATCGGTTCTTCACGTGCAGGATAAATATCTAAGAGGATCAGTCTGTCAAGTAAAGAAAGCGCCAAGGCGAAATCGGCAGCGAAATCACGGGTACGGGAATACAAATGCGGCTGAAAAACGCCTGTTACCTTACGTCCTTCGAAAAGTTCCTTCACTGACTGTATACTGCTCCGCAATTCCTGAGGATGATGCGCATAATCATCAATATAGACAACATGGTCATTCTTTACCTGGAAATCAAAACGACGCTGTGCTCCGGCAAAAGATTTCATCGCTTTACGCATTTCATCCGCAGTAACACCGTTAAGTAATGCTACAGCCATCGCTGCTATTCCATTTTCTATATTTATTTTGATAGGAACACCCAATTGCACATCAGCAACATGAAGTTCCGGCGATACAAAGTCAAAAAATACTTCTCCGTTTCCTATCCGTATATTTTCCGCATGAAAATCGGCTGTTTCATCTGTTGCCGAATAAGTATATAATCGCACATCCGGCTGTAAATCAGGTGTCACATCAATCCCTTTTTTCATAATCAAAGCTCCTCCGGGACGTATCAGGGATGTGAATTTTTCAAAACTCTCACGATATGCCTGCGGAGTACCATAAATATCCAGGTGATCGGGATCGGCCGATGTAATGACAGCCATATACGGTGTAAGAAAATGAAAGGAGCGATCGTACTCATCCGCTTCTATAACAGTCAGGTCACTCTGATCGGAAAGCATCAGATTACTGTCATAACCTTTCAATATTCCACCAAGAAACGCATTGCAATCTACTGTTGACTGCTTGAGAATATGAGCCACCATCGAAGAAGTGGTAGTCTTGCCATGTGTTCCGGCCACACACAACCCACGCGAAGAAGTCGTTATAAGCCCCAGAACCTGAGATCGCTTCAGCACTTTAAATCCATTGTTCTGAAAATAGACAAGTTCCTCATGCGACGACGGCACCGCGGGTGTATAGACGACCAGTGTTTCATTTTTATTCCGGAATTGATCCGGTATCAGCGCTTCATTCTCTTCAAAATGAATGACGGCACCTTCTTCCGCCAATCTGTTTGTCAAAGCAGAAGGAGTACGGTCATAACCGGCAACGTTCTGTCCTTTCGCAAGAAAATAACGAATAAGCGCGCTCATGCCGATGCCTCCGGCACCGATAAAATAGACTGATTTTATGTTGTTTAATTCCATTGTCATTTCTCAATTACCTTAATCACTTCGTCTACAATTCGTTCCGAGCTGTTATATTGAGCGAAAAGAGCGATATGTTCACTTAAATGTTGTAGCTTTTCTTTATCACCCAGCAATTCGATTGCAGCGGGGATAAGCTGTTCTCCGGCTACGTGGTCAGGTATCAGGACAGCAGCATTATTGTCAGATAAAGCACGTGCATTTTTAGTCTGATGATCTTCTGAAACATTCGGTGAAGGAACCAGAATAACAGCTTTCTTTAAAATGCAAAGTTCCGAAATGGTTCCCGCTCCCGCACGAGACACAACCAGATCGGCTACCGCATAAGCATAATCCATACGGGATATAAAATCAGAAAACCATAACCCTTTATAATCCAAATCCTTCAATTCTTCCCGTATCGAATCATAATAATAGCGACCGGTCTGCCATATAACCTGAATTCCAGCTTCAATCAACAAATCCAATCCTTTCCGGACACCCTGATTGATCGTACGCGCACCAAGACTTCCCCCAAGAATCAGCAAAATGGGCTTATCAGCCTCCAGTCCGAAATAATGAAGGGCTTCCAGATCCTTTTCGCGTATATTTTCCAAATCTTTACGTACAGGATTTCCTGTCATCACAATCCGATCTTCCGGAAAAAATTTACCCATGCCGCGATACGCCACACAGACTCTGGAAGCACGCTTGCCAAGCAATTTATTTGTCACTCCCGCATACGAATTCTGCTCCTGAATCAAAACCGGAATTTGAAGTGAAGAAGCCATCCATAGTGTCGGGCCACTTGCATAGCCCCCTACACCGATAGCTATATCAGGCTTAAAATCACGGATTACTTTCTTTGCCATCCGGAGACTTTTCATCAATCTCACCAGCACATTGAAATTTTTCAACTTACTTGCCCGGTTAAATCCACTCACCGGCAGACCTATAATTTTATAGCCGGCTGCCGGGACACGCTCCATCTCCATACGGTCTTCCGCACCGATAAACAGAATTTCCGCATCCGGAAAACGATGACGAATCTCATTCGCAATCGACACAGCGGGAAATATATGCCCCCCTGTTCCGCCTCCGCTTATTATGACTTTATAATTACTCATTCAAACTCCCTTTCCCGCTTATTTATTCTTATATCCAGGTATCACGAAAGATTATCTTTGTTTTTAAAAGATTCCCCTGATTCCTCAACAATTGAAACTTCTGTGATAAACTCATCAGGCAGATCACCTTCAATAATAACAGTATCAGTCACTTCACTTTTCGCATCTTCTGCTTCCTCAACATCTACCCCTTCTCCCATTCCGGCACCAAAACGACTGACACTGAGAATAATACCGAAATAAAAACAGGTAAGCATGGTCGATGTTCCACCACGGCTTATTAACGGTAGCGGCTGCCCGGTTACAGGTATCAGATTCACTGCCACGGACATATTTATAAAAGCCTGTATAACAATTAAAAGACCGCAGCCTAACGCCAGATATTTAGGAAACAATTTTTCACATCGTCGCGCAATAATGGCCACCCGGAACATCAGAAAGACATACAGCATCATGACACCGATACCTCCTATAATAAGCCCCATTTCTTCGATAATAATGGCATAGATAAAATCGGAATATGCCTGAGGCAAAAAGTCCCGTTGTACGCTTCGTCCCGGCAGTTTCCCCAGCAAACCTCCACGGGCAATGGCTATTTTAGCATGATTCACCTGAAAATTATCATCATTTATTACATACTTATTTTCACCTTTATCCTTGCCGAAATCATCAATACGTCCTTTCCACGTCAGAAAACGTCCCGGCAAATGATTTTTCGCAAAATCATCCGGCATCAAACGAAACGACGCAAACGTAAGCCCCCCCAACAGAACTAAACCGGCCAGCAATAGTGTCATCTTTTTCCAGGGCGCCTGGCCGACATACATCATCAGGAAACAGACTGTAAACAAAAGAAATGCTGTGGAAAAGTTCTCGGGAAAAATAAGAAGACAGGTGATTCCGACAACAATAAACACGATCCAGAATGTTTTATCAGGCGTAAAACGTTCCTGTTTACTCAACATAAAGGCAACAAAAACAATACATGCAAGTTTAGCAAACTCCGACGGTTGAAACTGGATTCCCATAAATGACAGCCAACGATGAGCATCGTTGGCGCTTACACCGATAAACGGCGTAAGAAGAAGCATCACCATTGAAACCGGAAGAAGTATAATCGCTACGGAATAATATTTACTCGGGATATTATGCAACAGGATGACTGCGGCAAAACCGATAAGGAGGAAAGACGCATGTCTGGCAATAGGAGTCCAGAAATGGGTATTCTTATAGGCCAGCGTACTTGTCGCACTGTAAACTTCCACCAGTGACACAAGGCACAGGAACATAAATATGATCCATACCGAACGGTCTCCCCTGAATAATTTATTGACTAATCCCATATCTGTTTCTACAAATTACGAACACAATTCTTAAATTGCTCACCACGGTCTTCATAGCTTTTAAAAAGGTCAAAACTGGCACAACAAGGTGAAAGCAATACCGTATCACCCTTCCGGGCCAGACGGTAGGCCTTGCTTACAGCCTCTTCCATTGAATGCGCATCTTCTATCTGCGATACTTTACCATCAAAGAACGCATGTAATTTACTGTTATCAACTCCAAGAAAAATCAACGAATGAACTTTCTTCCCGACAAGTTGTTCTATTTCGGAATAGTCGTTCCCTTTATCCGTACCTCCCAGAATCAGTATAAGCGGTGTATTCACACTTTGCAGTGCATACCAACAAGAATTGACATTGGTGGCCTTCGAATCGTTAATATAATCGACACCACGGACGCGTGCCACCATTTCCAGACGATGTTCAACACCACAAAAATCACTCAGCGACGCACGAATTTTTTCATCACGTATATCTGTCACTTTGGCTGCTATACCTGATGCCAGCGAGTTATACAAATTGTGCGTCCCTTGCAGGGATAATAAATCTCTGTCCATTGTATATGTATCTTTTAATGTTTCCAATATAATCTTTCCGTTCTCCACATAGCCTTTTACTCCCGGCCCATGATTTTCCGAAAACGGATATAAAGTCGCCTGCGGTTTGAATTTTTCAATACCTCCTCTTATCACCGGATCATCATTCCAAAAAATAAACACATCATCTGCCGTCTGATTTTGAATAATACGAAATTTAGAATCGACATATTCCTGAAAGTTATAATGATAACGATCCAGGTGGTCAGGCGTAATATTAAGCAATATCGCCACATCCGCTTTAAATTCGTACATATTGTCCAACTGAAAGCTACTCAACTCGATGATATAGTATTCATGAGGACTTTCGGCGACCTGTAAAGCAAGGCTATTGCCCACATTACCGGCCAAACCTACATCAAGGCCAGCCTCTTTGAATATATGATAAGTAAGCATGGTCGTCGTGGTCTTACCATTGCTTCCTGTGATACAGATCATCTTCGAATCAGTATAACGTCCCGCAAATTCAATCTCTGAAATAACAGGTATATTTTTTTCTATTATTTGCTGAATAACAGGAGCTTTATCCGGTATACCGGGGCTTTTTATGACTTCACCGGCATTCAGTATCTTTTCTTCCGTATGTTGCCTTTCCTCCCATTCTATCGCATGGTCATCAAGCACCTTTTTATATTCAGGCTTGATGGATGAAAAATCGGACACAAAGACCTCAAAGCCCTCTTTTTGTGCTAATACCGCAGCTCCGACGCCACTCTCGCCCGCACCTAATATAACAATTCTCTTGTCCATCACTATCTCACTTTTAATGTAACAATAGTGATTACGGCAAGGATAATTCCTATCAGCCAGAATCGCACCACAAGCTTAGACTCAGGCACCACATTATACGGGCGTTGTATTAATGCCTGTATGCCTGCGTTTCCCGGTTTCTGAAAATGATGATGCAGAGGAGTCATCTTAAAAATACGCCGCCCTTCACCATATTTTTTCCTGGTGTACTTAAAATAAGCCACCTGCAGCATGACAGAAAGACTTTCTACCAGAAACACGCCGCATAATATCGGTATAAGAAGTTCTTTCCGGATGATAATTGCAAATACAGCAATAATTCCTCCCAGGGTAAGACTACCCGTATCACCCATAAACACTTGGGCCGGAAATGAATTATACCATAAAAAACCGATGGTCGCACCAATAAATGCGGCGGCAAAAACAACCAGTTCCTCTGCTCCCGGTAAAAACATAATATTAAGAAACGAAGCAAATTCTATATGCGACGACATGTAAGCGAGTATTCCCAAGGCTACTCCCATGATTGCCGAACTTCCTGCCGCCAGACCATCGAGCCCGTCCGTAAGGTTTGCTCCGTTCGATACTGCCGTAACAACAAATATCACCATTAATACGAAAAACAACCAGGTTACCTCCTGCTTCCATTCACCGGCCCATGAAGCCAGCCATGCATAATCAAAATTATTACTCTTAAAAAAGGGGATGGTTGTCTTTGTAGACTTTGTTTCCGAAGGATGGATCCGTACTTCCTCAATAATATTCTCATGATTCATCACTTCTATATTCTCTCGAATAACAGCTTCCGGACTAAGGTATAATGTCATCCCGACAATCAGTCCGAGACCAACCTGGGCCACTATTTTAAATTTTCCACGTAGACCTTCCTTATCCTTTTTAAAAACTTTTATATAATCATCCGCAAACCCTAATGCACCCAACCAGACAGTCGTGATGAGCATCAGTATAATATAGATATTATTGAGGCGGGTAAAAAGCAATACCGGAATCAATATGGCGATAATGATAATAATACCTCCCATGGTTGGGGTGCCTTTCTTACTCATCTGTCCTTCAAGTCCAAGGTTCCGCACCGTTTCGCCAATCTGCATCAACTGCAATTTATTGATTATTCGCCGGCCGATTGTGGTCGAAAGAAACAAAGCGAATACAATAGCCATTCCCGAACGGAACGATATATATTTAAACACACCGGCTCCCGGAAAATCAATCTGATCCAAATAAGCAAACAGGTCGTACAACATAACTTTTTCAGTTCTCTATTTTAAAAATTTCACGTATTATTTCTTTATCATCAAAATGATGCTTAACTCCCTTAATTTCCTGATAATCTTCATG
Source organism: Tannerella sp. (assembly GCA_031285685.1). Lineage (GTDB taxonomy): Bacteria > Bacteroidota > Bacteroidia > Bacteroidales > Tannerellaceae > Tannerella. Next base: position 26,824 of record JAITVS010000346.1, on the reverse strand, counting down.
TCCCTTACCGGCAATCAATATTACGTCACCTTTTTTTGCCAGAGCGGCAGCTGTCTTAATAGCCTGTTTCCGGTCTGCGATACATAGCGTACGTTCCTTGTCGCTTGCATTAAGTCCGGCAAACATGTCACGGATGATCTCATCCGGTTCTTCAAAACGTGGGTTATCGGATGTGAGGATCAGTTGATCACTCTGACGGACAGCCTCTTTGGCCATCAAAGGACGTTTTCCCTTATCACGGTTCCCACCGGCTCCGACAACCGTTATAACCCGTCTGCTGCCTTCCAGTACTTCATGGATCCCGTTGAGAACATTTTCCAGCGCATCGGGCGTATGCGCGTAATCTACAATTGCCGTAATACCCTGCGACGAATGTATCGTTTCAAATCTTCCCGACACAGAGTGAAGTGTACTCAGTGCTATCAGAATATCTTCCGGTTCTTCCTCAAGAGCAACCGCCGCACCATAAATCGCCAGTAAATTATAGGCATTGAAACGACCCACAAAATGAGTATATACGTCATGCCCGTTTATATCAATCTCCGTCCCCTCAAAATGCGATTCAATGATCTTACCTTTAAAATCGGCCATCGTTCTGAGTGAATAAGTCAGCTTACGCGCAGACGTATTTTGCAACATGACCATCCCGGATTTATCATCCGCATTGGTCAGAGCAAACGCCGACGCCGGAAGATCATCAAAGAATTTCTTCTTTGCTTTCAGGTAGTTATCCACGGTTTTATGATAATCCAAATGATCACGTGTCAAATTTGTAAAAATTCCGCCGTTAAAATCAATGCCGCTTATACGTTTTTGATCAACTGCATGCGAGCTTACTTCCATAAAAACATATTCACATCCGGCGTCTACCATCTTTGCCATAAGACCATGTATTGTAAGAGGATCCGGAGTTGTATGATCAGTTGGCACTGCTTCATCATCAATATAATTACATACGGTTGACAATAATCCGGCTTTATAACCCAGTTTCCGGAACAAATTATACAACAATGTGGCAATGGTTGTTTTTCCGTTTGTTCCCGTTACCCCGACAACCGTCATCTGCCGGGACGGTTCTCCATACCAGGCCGATGCCAGATGTCCTAAAGCGTCTGCCGAATCGGAAACCGTAATGACAACAACATCCTTAAGATCCGTATCAGCATAATGCTCACATATCACAGCGACAGCTCCCTTCTCAACAGCCTTTTTGATATAATCATGACCGTCTACCGTCGAACCCTTTACCGCAACAAAAAGAGAACCTTTTTCCACCTGCCGTGAGTCGGATTGTACCCCGGTAATCTCCGGATCATACCCTTCCGGTATCTCTGCGATTCCTGCTATATTTATTAATTCGGATAATCTCATTTGATCTTCATTTAATTATCAATTATTTAAGCGTTAGCGTTACAGTTTGGCCCGGAACGACTCTTGCTCCGTTTTTTACCGATTGCGAAACCACTTTCCCCTGTCCGGAAAGCGACACGCGCAAACCACAGTCCTCAAGAGCAAAAACAGCATCTTTAGCTCCCATACCGATCACATTCGGCACAAGGTTGTTCACTAAAGGTAACTCTTTCAAAGTTACTCCCTTATCACTCTCATTCGCAACCACATACTGTGATTTGATACTATTTGCCGCATTTGTTTTTATTTTAAGCTCTTTTGTGACATCCTTCAATGCCATATAATCTCCGTTTTTAATATCCGGATAAAGCACTTTCAGCGAATCGTCCGAAGCTTTATTTATATCAAAAACAGTACAACTTGCATAAATTTTCTCTGCAATATCTTTTACGACCGTACCACACATCAATCCTCCGGACGGCAACCCTACACGCGGGCGGGAAATCACAACAATACAGGTATATAAAGGCTTTTCATACGGAAAATAGCCGCAGAAAGAAACATTATGACCGGCTGTTCTGTACACTCCGCCGCTTGCAATCTGCGCCGTTCCGGTCTTCCCTGCGATCGTAATAACATCCGACTTAGCCGGCTTCCCTGTTCCGTCACGACGCTCCGGCGAAGGATCTTTATAATTTACCACATTATACAACATATTCTGAACAATCTTCAGTGTACGATCCGAACAGATCTCAGAAATGACCACCTCCGGTTCAAAATGCTTTACGGTCCTGCCATTCTTGAGAATATCCTTTACAAACATCGGACGTACCATTTTCCCATCATTTGCGATTGCATTGAAAAATGTCAGAGTCTGTATCGGCGGTATCTGAACCTCATATCCAAACGACATCCACGGAAGAGATGTCCGGGACCAATATCTGTCACCCGGCCAGCGAAGTTTCGGCTTTCCGGCCCCTGGTATTTCAACATTCAGATTGGCATCCATACCAATACGATGAAGCCCTTCTACGAATTTTTTAGGATTCTGCTCATATCCTTTCAATATGATTTTAGCCACGCCTATATTAGACGAATACCAGATCGATTTTTCAGCATTAATCATGCCATACCCTCCCCGGTTCGAATTATGATCAGTCATGCGCCTGTTTGCAAACATATAAACACCATTACCTACATCAACCGGAGTTTTGGGTTCAACAACACCATCTTCAAGGGCAACCATCATGGAGGCGACTTTAAATGTGGAACCAGGTTCTATTTCATCCGCCACAGCATGATTCAATGTTTCCGCATACCGCCCGGGGCTTACCCTCGCCATATTGGTAATCGCCTTGATTTCTCCGGTCTTCACTTCCATGACGACAGCAATACCGGCATCGGCATCAATTTCTTTCAATTTATCCGTCAGCGATTTCTCTACCAGATCCTGAATATTGATATCAATCGTGGAACGAATATCCATACCATCTGTAGGATCCAGTTCCACAATATTGGTCCACCGTCCCCCGACACGCTGCATGGAACTCAGTCCGGGAATACCGCGAAGCAGCGAATCATATTGTAATTCCAATCCGTTTTTAGCACGCGTTACACCTAACGAATCTATTTCATTATAGATATCTCCAACCGTACGTGAAGCAAGCATTCCGAATGGTTTCTGACGACTCATCATCTCTTTTGTATAGAACCCGCTGCGATTGCGATTATAGCGCAGGAAAGGAAATGTTCTTATCTCTTTCAGATCAGCATACGAGACCCGTCCTTCATATACCGGATACGGATTTTTCTTCGCATTAAATCCTTTCATCAAATGAGCTTTATATCCGGCTGCCGTGCGATTTTTGAGTTTTCGTGACAGATAATACGCCAATGAATCAACATTATTATTTTTGGAATGGAGGAAAGAATCGCGGGAGAAACTTGCAGACTTAAAGTCCATATACATATAGTATTGAGGGGAACTGGTCGCCATCAGCCTGTCGTCATCGGAATATATATTTCCACGCGTAGGACTAACCAGAAAATCAGGACGTTTCAATCCTTCAGCCACCTTCAGCCATTCTTTCTTTTCTTTAATTCCTATATTAAAAGCCGAAACAATAATAAGTATCGCCACAACACACAAGCCAAGGGTTATGAGAAAATAACGGGAAAATATATTTCCGTCTTTTTCATTACCGACTTTCTTTGTTTCCTCCGGTGATACTTCTTTTGACGACATCCGCATTTTTAATTATCTATCTATAACTAACACTATTTACGAAGCTTATAGGGAGGCGTTTTCGCCTTCTCAAGATCAAGTCCCTGACGTTTAACAAGTTCTTCCACCTGTGACGGTCGTGTATTTTCGGTTAACTTTGCCGATATCGACAATGCTTCAAATTTAACATCCTTCAATTGTGTCTGTAAACGGTCTATCTCACGAATTTTTATCGTGCAGGCATAGCGGTTACTGATGTAAAAAAATAACAGGATCACAATCAGTACAATCATTTTGGTATGTCTTACAATAAAATCCTCTTTCAATATACCTCCTCCGAGAATATACATCAATGAGACCCGTTTTTTCTTCTTCGATTCTCCCATATTAATCTCCTATATTTTTTCAGCTACGCGCAGTTTTGCACTTCGCGCCCGCGGATTCATTCCTATCTCTTCTGCTGAAGGAATCATCATCTTGCCTACAGAACGGAATGGAGACGGCACATTTCCATATATGTCCTGTTCGACACGCCCTTCAAAATTTCCGGTCTTCATAAAATTCTTCACCAACCGGTCTTCTAACGAATGATACGTTATAACGACCAGGCGTCCGCTTTTTCCGAGCAACCTTAAGGACTGCTCCATTAATTCACGCAAAGCCTGCATTTCCTGATTGACTTCAATGCGCAAGGCCTGAAATACCTGAGCCATGAATTTCTTTTCTTTTTCTCTGCCGGAAAAAGGAGTCAACACATCCAACAGATCAGATACGGATTTAAAGGAACCGGTTCCTCGTCTTCTGACAACAGACCCGGCTATCTTACGCGAAGATTTCAACTCGCCGTACAAGTAAAAAACATCAGCCAGTTGCTCTTCGGTATATGTATTCAATACATCCGCGGCTGTTTTTCCCGCCCGGTTGTTCATCCTCATATCCAGATCACTGTCGAAACGAAAAGAAAACCCCCGTGTTTCATCATCTAAATGATGCGATGACACCCCCAGGTCCGCCAGGATACCATTAACTTCACTTTCTCCGTAATAACGCATAAAGTTCGACAAATAACGGAAATTACTACGAACGAAAGTAAACCTCCCGTCATCGACTATATTCTTTTCCGCATCTGCATCCTGATCAAAGCCATACAAATGTCCGTCTTTCCCTAATGCTTTCAGAATACCACGCGAATGTCCACCACCGCCGAAAGTAACATCTACGTATACTCCCGAAGGACGGATAGCCAGACCATCAAGACTTTCCTCAAACATGGCCGGAACATGATATTTTTGTTCTTTCAGGCTCACTATAAACTATTTATATCAAACAAAAAGACGTAACAAGTTGATTAGACGGGTAAAATTACACATTTTCCGCATCTTATGCGGAGAAATAGCATAAAAAGTTTTCAACACCCCATTTCTCAACCACTTAAATAAATCCATCAGCAATCCAATCAATCCCAGTCGCCGGCTTAAATCAAAAAGAAATTATTCATCTGAAACTGTCAGCATGTCAAATTACCCGGATTTTAGCACTATGAATTGCTATTAAATAGAATTATTCGTATTTTTGCAGACTCTAACTCATATTTTATATGGATATACGCATAGACGTAAAGCAGGTTCTGCGTTCAAAATTAAAAGACAAGGCAAATAGAATTCCGGCATTTATTATAAATTACCTGATCCGTATAATCCATCAGGATGAATTAAACCATATCCTTGAAGAGTATAAAGACTTGCAAGGCTTTGACTTCATGAAAGCCCTGGTAGGATATTTCAATGTGAACCTGAAAATTGTCAATGAAGAAAACCTTCCACCGGAAGATAAAGGATATATTTTTGCATCGAATCATCCTCTCGGAGGGTTCGACGGTATATGCCTGTCATATCTGTTAGGCGAGCATTATAATGGCAAGATTAAGTGTCTGGTCAACGACCTGTTGCTTGCCATTCCCAATCTTCGATCCATATTTGTGCCTGTAAATAAACACGGGGCGCAAAGTAAAGAAGCGGCGATAAAAACAGAAGAGACTTACCGGTCCGACAATCAGATTATCACATTCCCTGCCGGATTATGCTCACGCAAACAGAAGGGAGTCATACGTGACACAGAGTGGAAAAAGTCTTTTATACAAAAGGCGATTGAATACAAAAGAGATGTTGTCCCCATTTATTTTGAAGGCCGTAATTCCAACTTTTTTTACCGGCTGGCTAATTTTCGCAAGCTGTTTAACATAAAAATGAATTTGGAAATGCTATATTTGCCGGATGAATTATTCAAGCAAAAAAATAAAACATTTAGTATTTATATTGGCAAACCCATTCCATGGCAAACATTCGATTCAGGCAAAAAGCCTGCCGAATGGGCAAAATGGGTAAAAGAAGAAGTATATAAACTTGCTGACTAATAGATTAAATCACATATGCAAAATATAATAGCCCCCGTAGATAAAGAGTTTATTCTCTCAGAGCTTACCCCCGATAAAAGATTAAGAAGTACCAATAAATCCAATAACGAAATATATATTGTCACATCCCAGGATTCTCCGCAAACAATGCGGGAAATCGGACGTTTGCGCGAAGTGGCCTTCCGTTACTATGGGGGCGGTACAGGACTTGCGTGTGATATCGATGAGTTCGATACAATGGAAGGTGCATACCGGCAACTGATCGTGTGGAGTCCCAAAGAAAAAGAAATTCTGGGAGGATACCGGTTTTTATGCGGGTCGGATGTGAAATTCGATGAACAGGGAAAGCCGATGCTTGCGACTGCCCATTTATTCAATTTCTCCGAAAATTTCCTGAAAAATTATTTGCCGTATACCGTGGAATTAGGTCGTTCTTTTGTCTCGTTGGATTATCAGGCAACCCTTGGACGATCCCAAGGTATTTTCATTCTTGACAATTTGTGGGACGGACTTGGCGCGCTACCTGTCATCGACCCGTCACTGAAGTACTTTTATGGAAAAGTAACCATGTATAATAATTATGATACGGAAGCGCGTGATATGATATTATATTTTCTGAATTTACATTTCCCCGACAAAGAAAACCTTGTTACTCCGATACACCCTTTAAAAACAAATACCGACGAGGAAAAACTAAAAAAACTCTTCAGTCATAACGATTTCAAGGAAGACTACAAAGCATTAAACCAGGAAGTACGTAAACTCGGAATCAATGTCCCCCCCTTAATCAACGCCTACATGAGCCTTTCTCCCAAAATGCGCACATTCGGAACCGCCATCAATAAGGAATTCGGAGAAGTTGAAGAGACCGGTATCCTTATTGCAATAAACGAAATCCTCGAGGATAAGAAAAAGCGCCACATGGAGACCTTTCTCAAAGACGCCAATATCGACCAGATTCAGATAATAAAAGTTCGCTGAAAATCAATAAATTAAACATCTCCTATAGTAAGGCCAAAACAATTTGGGATAGACCTAAGTTCATCTATACAGCTATGCACGGAAGTTGGCTCAATATGGTGGAAATAGAATTAAACATATTGATAGGACAATGTCTGGCCGGAAGAATTCCAGACATTGAAAAAGTCAAAGTTCAAGCAAAAGCACGGCAAACAATAAGGAATAACAAGAATGCCAAAATTAATTGAGGACATTCAGTATATTCATAAAAAACTATTATGGTTGATAAGTAAAAAACGGAAGTTTGATTATCAGGATGCTTGCTTATCATATCATATCATGAACTATTTTCAGTAATTTATTCCTCATTTTTTGTATCCTCATGAATTTAGGGCATAGAATTTTATACCAATCAATTGACTGAAAGCGTTATTTGCATTTGGGGATTAAGCAGGTTATTTCAGTCAGATTCTTTGGCTAAGGCAGATCTTCGATTCCACTTTAGATATCATTCTAGACCTCTCCTGTTACCTGGAACACCTGGGAGGTTCACCCAAAATCGTGGTATCCGACAACTTGAAGTCCGCCATTACAAAAACCGACCGCTACGAACCGGACTCAAACCGTGTGATGGAAAATTTTCCAACCACTACGGTTTTGTTGTCATCCCGGCCAGGCCTTATAAACCAAAGGACAAAGCCGCGGTAGAAAACCAGGTAAAAATTACTTATAACCGAAGAGGCGCATATTAAACTGAAAAGACGTTATCCGACTTAAAGATTTGACGTGACACTAGTTTGGCCCACAAAGTATTTTATCTTTTAACCTTTGTACAGATTCTGCTAATCTGATGAAAGGATGTATTTTCTGCGTTTCTAAAAGTTGCATGAAATCATCTAGTAAAGGATGGTTTTTCCAATCAAAATAGTTATTATATTTTTTTTCATCTTCACATAATTCGTTAATCACATCAGCCAACTCTTTTGGCGAATTAAAATCTATCACATTGATAAAAGAATTGTGACCTGGGCTATACTTATCTATATTTGATGCACCAAGATAAACCGGCACAGAGCCAGATAGTAGAGGTTCATAGAATTTTTCCGTAACATAATCATCATCGCAGGCATTTTCAAAAGCTATAGTAAATTTATACTTACTTATGATTTCCATCTTGGATGTGTACCCCTTGTCATTGATTATTTTATGATTTTGCATCCACTTACCATATGAATGGACATTTACATATTTCATCAATTCTTCTATATATTCTAGTCTACTACTCTTATTGATAGAACTTGACACAAACATGCAAACTCTTTTGTCAGAATCTTTTTTTTGTATAGGATTAAATAGTGAATATTTATATTCATATGTAAAATATGGCAAAAAAATATCTGCATCGGGGTGATAAGTCATCCATATATCAAAGAAATTTTTAACTTCATCTTTAAATATCCATGGATAATTTTTATCACATTCAAGATTCCATGCTACCCATATCTGTCCCTCCTGTTTTTCAAAAATCTCATCTTCAGACATAAAGTAATGAATTATAGGCAAGTCTATGACTACTACATCTGCATTTTTTAATAATGCAGGATCATTATCTATGATAACTTTTATATCAGAAGGTAGTATCTTGCCCAATTGTTCTATTTTTAATTGATCATACATTGAGTATATTCGCTGAAAAAGTTTTCGATAAAAATAAATAAGCATATTTTTCAATTTTTTTAATATTAAACAGGTCTGCGGGCACTTTGTCCGTGTAACCTTGATAACAAGAGGGTTAGCTGGCTACTCGCTTTTTGAGCAATGGCTTATCAACATCTTTAGCCTTTTATTTATCACGACAGCGCAGTGATCCACATCTATTGTTCATACCTTTGTGATATAAAAGTTTGCAGAAAATGCTCGAAAAATCACCCGATTCAAACCAATACAATTTACTCTGTTACTTGCCTATTTCATGGATACGAATCATGAACAGGTTTTGTTAGCAGACAAAATAGACTGGAAAACCTTTTGTATTAAGTTATAATTTCATCTTTCTATTAAGCTTTTTAATATTTTATTCGATTTTCACCTTTAAAATATACCATAGATATTCAAGTTTATATTTTGCTTTTTCATAGTGATTTCGAGGACATTTTATGTTCATAAATTGAAAATAAGACATGAATTCTTTATAAAAAGTCGTTTCCTTTTTGTAATGTTGAATAATATTATTGGAAGCATTAAGAGACAGGGCAAGATTTAACATATTCAAGTTATAATTGTAGTAGATATCTGGACTAATATTTTCCTTATTGTCTTTTATAACTTTAATACAGGATGCGAAATCAATATTTTGTTGCTTATTTTCCCTCATAGTATATATAACAGTCGGTTCTGTTTTTGCAATTAGCTTAAACTGCTTGTTATATCTGACAACAAAATCATAATCTTGATGTCTGTTTAACTTAATATCCCACAATATGCTTCGGGCACTTTCTTGAGTCATAAACAATGTTGACGTTTGAGCCCCGTACCCTGTGCTTAACAAATAGTCGATCATGGTCTCATTATCATATAAAAGTCTTACGATAATATAATTTTCGTGTTCAGATGCTTTATTTCTCAATATCAGACTTCCATATAATCCATCGGCCTGCTCTTTTAATAAAAGATTTAAACAGCTTTCCAGATGATTATTCATCCATATGTCATCTGAATCAAGCATCGCAACAAAACCTCCGTTACTATTATTTATGCCATAATTCCGTGCCACATTGGCGTTTGTGTGTGTTAGTTTATGATAAGATATGCGTAGATCCTTTAATTTTTTAATCATGGGGTATAAATCCGTTTCAGAACCGTCGTCAACAACCAAAATTTCCAAATTCGAATATGTTTGATTTATGACACTGTTCAGCGTAGTTTCTAAAATATCAGAATTATTATAGGCTGGTATAATAACAGAGATAAGCGGATCAGAGTGTATTTCTACAGACATCGTAAGTATATTATAATAAGTACATATTTAATCAAATCCTTCTTTGAATATTTTCTTCAGTGGTAAAAAAAAACGTTCCAATAGTGATAAATTTCCCGTCACTATTTCTGCTGTCGCTTTCATTTCATACATTACGGGAAGCGTTTTCCAAAAATTCGTCGTAAGGCCGTTCGGCAAATCAAATTCCACCTGGAAACAATCTTCTGCCGGAACGAGCGAAATTGTCTTAACAACGCCTTCCACCATGCCGAACTCCTGATCGGGAATGTTTACAAAACGAATAATAACCCGTTGTCCCGATTTTACTTTCCTCGAATTAGTAATGGGAAGAAGCGCTTTGCCGATCTGCTCTTCATGTTCATCCGATACAATAGCAAAAGCATTCTCTCTTACCTGTATAAACTGGTTTTCGTGCCAATAGTCGGTAAATGTTATTTTACCGTCTATCGGCGCAACCCGGCAATGATTCAATTCCCAACTATTTAGGGCATTGATCAATTGCAGGATGCTGACCATAATCATTCCCAGAATCAGCTGCAAGAATTCTTTTTTATAGGGAGTCAGATAACAGAAGAAAAAAGAAAGTCCTCGTTTCCGGGCATCCTTTTCTTCTTTTGCAGAATAGAATTCAGGCCCCGATTCAAGTAATAATGCCGTGTCTGTATCCTGTTCTCCTGTTTTTGTGCTTATCCAACATCGCTTGAATTCAGTTTCACTGAATATTACTTTTTTGGATGTGGGATCGGCGATATAGTATTTATCATTCTTGATTTTGTAGAGAACAACAAAGTGATTTTGATTCCAATGTAAAATACAGGGCAACGGGACTTCTTTTTTGAGTTGTTCCATAGAGACTTTCACTCCATTGGTACAGAAACCGATAAATTCCGCCGCATCGCTTATACCCAACATGGATACTCCTTCTCGAGTGATAAAAGTCAAATTACGCAGATATTGCAATGAATAATTGCGCCCATAATACTTCGCAATCACACGAAAGCATATCGGGCCACAATCCATGACATCCAATTAAGAATAGTGGGGAAAGTATTTTATCATATCCGCCGTCTGCAATGTTTGAAGCTATTGTTTCAGTTTTCCAATAATAAGTACAGGATTTGAATCATCACTTACCTTATCAATCAGTTCGACCATCCTATTTTTGACCTCAGCTTTTAAATCGTTTTTTCCATATTGCGTTCTAAATCCTCAAGCAGTTTAAAGGCTTTACATACCACCATGGTCTCACCGTTTGCTTTTTCCTTATATACTACGCCGTCTTTACATGATGTTAAAAACATGCACCATATTCCGATAAAATAAATTAAGTATTGCATGACCATTTTTGTTTTTTAATTTTAAAATTCACAATAAAACTACCTGTTTTTTTTGATTATTTTTACATAATTTTGCTCTAATATTAATTTTAGTCCTACCCCTGCATTTCCATTTAGTCCTGATGTATACGAATCAACGATGTGATCATTGGGGAAAAATAAAGTCGTTATGTCATATATTAAAGGCTCTTCAATAGTTCCTTTTATATAATAATCAGCATATTTCGAGATTGTATAAATAGCATTACTGTTAATCTCTTCATCAAGAATAGATTTTGCTTTTAAAAATAAACTCTCAAGAAATTGTTCATCAAACGGATTTTTCAATTGTTCTTTTTTTATACTATGCATCCTAGATAGAACATAAAGAAATATGCCTCCAATTCCGGTCTCAATACTCAAATCATCTATTTTTATCGGATTAGCCTCCATAACCTTCTTATCTATTTCTTCCAATATTTCGTTAATGTTTCCGTCAATGAATTTGTTTTGATAGAGATAACTTATCCCCCATCCAATGCCGGTCAATCCGGTGTTAAAGCAATACGATTGATATATATTTAATGAAGTGCAGAATTTATCAAGCAGTTCTTCTGACAATTCCCAGAATATTGTATTATTAGAGTATTCAGCATAATAAAAAAGAAAGATTAAAATACCCATTTTTCCATACAAGATACCGGCATCTTGTATTTTATTAAAGTTTAGTAATGTATGATATGCTATGTTTTTTAAATATAAGTCTTGATTTTCCGATGTCATCCGGTCTTTGAACTTTCCGGATTGATTATTTATTTTTTCAAAAAAGGAAAAATCGAATTTGAATATTTTATTATAATAGTCTTCTAAATTTTCAATTTCCTTTCTTTTTTCATAAAAACAGTAGTATGCATCAGAAAAAAGTGGATTCTTTCGCATTTGTGATATGAAGCTTCTATATTTGAAAGGATCCTTTACTAACAATTTGTTTATTAATAGCCTATTGTATAGTCTATATTTATTTTCCACAGCATAAGGCGGATTGTCACGATATATATGTCCAATCACAACATCCTTCAATAAGCGACACTGTCCGCCGGAAAGCCAAACTTTAATGCTAATATATGCCTCATCATTACCATAGAAGCATAAGCCCTCAAGTCCCTTAAGATACAACCAATAATCTTTGCTGCAAGCATAACCGGCACCTAATACACAAGGAATATCAGCAGACATAGCTCCATTGTTACTATAATTACCATCAAATATCCAAAGGGGTTCAAATAATAATTCGGATTCATAAAGATTGACACATGCCCCGTATGATGTTTTTCTTTCCAGTATTGATATTTCTTCGTCTTTTTTATGAAGAGCTAAGGTTTGACAACATAGCAATGAGTTTGGAGTCGAATCCAATTCCTCAATAATTCTTTCAACCCAGTTCTTGTCATAAAATCTCATGTGGGCATCTAAAAGGAGGAAAAATGGGGTTTTGCATAGGCTGACCCCCAGATCTCTCGATGCGGCGACACCCATCCTCTTTTCATTTTCAATATAAATGAGATTATGTCGGCCACCTATTTTTTTATAATCGAAACCATCATCGGAGGCATCATTAATTACAATAATATCCACTTCACCTTTCGAATAATCCAAAAGGCTATTTATTGTGTTCTCAACTTCCTCTTTTTCATTTAAGAAAGGAATAATAACTGATAAGCGATTTTTCTTTTGCATAATTGCTGGGATGGGTTTACGAAATATTGCATAGATCAGGTTTCCCAATTATTTGTTCATAATTTGACGGTGGCGGGCATATAAATCTGTATGTACAGTGTTTGCAGCGTCCTTTATTTCGGATACTTCTCCAACTGGTGTTTTTTATCAATTCACTATATGTAATATTCAATATACTGTCTTTTTTGATATTACCTATTTTCTTTGTATTCATAGAACTTTTTACAGAACCATTGGGGAATATATTCAGGAACCCAAAATAGTTTTGATTCACTTTTTGGTTGCAAAAAATATTGCGCATTGAAATGACATTTTCGAATAAATCGCCTTCGCTGAGAAATACATTTTTTTCGAAAAAAGAATAATTCGTACCGTTAAAAATAGGGTGTACACTATAATTGTCGAAGTCGATTGTTGTTATTCCGTCAAAATGATTTTCATTCTCGATTAAGAAATGAAAATGTGTAATCTTATTTCTTTTTTTTGCAAAAAGAGCCAATTCGTTCAATTTATTATTAAGAGAAAAAGATATTACAATATGGATAGAGTCCATAGAAGATAAAAGAGGGTTATGCGGGTCGAAATTCAAGTGATTTATCCAATAATTATATTTAAAATTGTATTTCTCCAAAATAAAAAAAAGTTTTTCCCAATACGGATATAAAAAGATATTGCCTCCTAAAATGTTTATTTTTTTTATGGGTGAATATTGTATTTGCGAAAGGACAGATTCTATTATTTCAGGAGATAGGTTTAGTTGGGCAGTTGATTTTATACATGACTTGACTTGCAATCCACTTAGCTTACATGAAGGACAATGTTGAAAACATGTATTATTTATATAAATATTGATTTCTGATAAATAATTTAAAATATCAGAGCCTACATTCATTTTATCAATTTCATCTTTTGTCATTTTTTCAATATCATTCTGCAAATTCAATATGGGCAATAACAATATAGGTTTATCCTCCAAATTGTCAATTATCCTGATTTCACCAAAACCCTCTTCTACAATTTGGGTTATAAATGAATATATTTCAGGCTTAGTAAGCTGCTGTTGGGTAATTTTCACAACACCAAGATTCGCCGGTATATATATGTCTTTAACTATTTGTATGCAGTCCTTCTTGTTGTTCAATAATCTTTTGCCATTTGAGGTGTTATATAATAACACGTTTGTTTTGTCTTCAAAAGAAACATATACTAAATCATATAAGAAAAACCAGTATTCGTCGGATTGAGGAATCTTCATATTCGTATTATTTGATAGTAACTTCATTCATTATTTTGGCATAGGACTCGGGACGGTTTTTAAAAAAGCGAAACATATTGTCCTTATATTTCTCAAAATCAGCCTCATCCATATATCCATAACATAAAGGCTTTTGTTTGCTGTCTATATCCGCAAGATTAAAAATACATTGGTAACACCCTCTTTTGTTATGGCATTTTTTGCATGACGATTTCACGCGGTTATAGTAATGGTTGTATTTATTAGCAATATATGCAAAATCGAGATCAATTTTTTCGTCGCTTATTTTTCCCAAAGAAAATTGATGCCCTATGCGTTCACATGGCAATATATTTCCATTGACGGTAATGAATATTCTTTTTGTGAACGGCAAACATGTTCCGGTAGGCACAACCTCTGAGTCATCTGGTCGACCATACATTAATTCATTGTAGTTAAGAAATGAAAAAGGGGAATTTTTAAGCAAAAACATGGTTGCTGAATGATATGTGGGGCTATTTAAAAACAATTCTTTTTCAATTTCCGTATAATTTTCGCTACTATACAGACTTTCTACTTTATTATTATATGTTTTCTCAAACTCGCTTCTCATATCTTCGCATATTCCGGATGTGTTTAATTCTCCGATCGATGGTATTTTGTTATATTCACGTTTAAAAAAATCAAGTATTTCTGAGACTGAATTTCTATTATGGAGGACAGCATTAAACTCTACATTGGATTCGAAAAATGAGGGATATTTTTGTTCTAATAATTCTATATTGTTTACTATTTGGTTGAACACCGGATTTCCTTTGTGATCTATGCGATATGAAGTATTATATTCATTTCCGTCTATGCTGAGAAGAAGATGGATTTTTTTTTCTACTAAATAATCCATGTATTTATTTAACAAAATCGCATTTGTTGTCATTGAATAGGTGAAACTCCGGAAAGGAGAATTAAGATTTTCGGTATATTCTATCATTGTACGAATAAAATCCATATTTAATAATGGCTCTCCGCCATAAAAACTAATATAGATATTGTTCTTGATAGATTTATTTAAAGGAGTTTCCCATAGTTGAACAAGATAATCGATAAATGGCTTTATCTGTTTGAACGACATCCGCTTATTTCCCCTTTTGCTGTAATTGGAGTAGAATTTACCATAACCGCAATATTCACAACTAAGATTACATTTGTCTGTCACTTCAAATGTTATTTGAGGTGTATTGGTTAAAAAAGACCGGACATCTGTTTCTGATATATATTCTCTCATATTCATTTCTCAAATCTATTGTTAAAAAGAGTTTGTGATTTATTAATAAAAGATAGAGTTATTTAGTTTTTTAATAACTCTATCTAATGATTAATTACTATGGAGTTACAACAACTTCACCATCACACCACATTGTCGAATTAAGTCCTGCACTATGATTTGCATTTCCATTATCTGCTGTTGTTGAGGGACCACAACATCCACATGTGCATGCTGCACCTCCTTTGATTTTTTTCATTTCGCGATCATTGAGGTTTTCCGAATAGATCTTGTTCAGTTTGATTTTTGATAATTTCATAATTCTTGTCTTTTATTAGTAATAAATTACACATTGTATATCTTTTTGTTTGTAATTTATATTTTAGTAAAATAAATGCCCTCCATTAGCAAAACAAAAAAAGCCAATGGAGGCTGATAGCTTAAGTTGTTTTTGCCTAAAAACCATATTGTATTTAATTTTAATTGCTTTTGTTTTATCATCGTAATGAAAGTTTTTACATATTTATATCAGAAAAAAATCGTAGAATTTCAGTCGTGTAACCATTAGGAAGTTCATAGCCATTAAATAAAATGGTTGGCGTGGCTTTGATGTTTATTTTTTTTATTAACATCTTGTGTTTCTGAAATTCATTCAGCATATCTATGTCATTGTAATCAAATTTTTTTTTGTAGAAATGTTCCCAGTGATCTTTGCCATAGCGAAGCCAGTCTTTTAAAAGTGCTAAAAAATCAATTGCATTTAATTTATAATACATGAAGATCAGAAATTTACTATGATCTTCTAATTTGTCATTAAAAGGTGTGAATACGTATTGGATGCAATATCCGTTATTTGTCCTTTTTAACAAGGTTTCCAATTGGGTATGCATTTGTATACAGGCGTAACAATATGGGTTTGTGATAACTGTTATCAAATTTTTCGCATCCGGATTCCCCAATAAAATATTCGAATCCGATTTGTCTATCTCATGCTTTTTTTTGTCTTTTAGCAAAATTTTAAATATTTCTTCATTAGCCTTTAGACTGTTGATTTCTTGCGTTGTATTTTCATTCTTTTCATTGCCTGTAAATATCGGGGTCAACATGTTTAGCACTAAAACAGGAATAAGGTATATGCATCCGACTAATAATATACTTTGTATTGCCAGAAGAGGAAGATATGTTGATCCCAATATCAGGTTTATAATAAACAGCAACCATAATATTCCTTGAACGATCAGGCACAACGGGCACCATTGTTTTGCTTTAAATTTTTGATACCATACACTCCAGATAGTATAGGGCAGTGCAAAAATGTTAATGAGGGCGGCATAATTATATAACGAAGGAGAAAATATGATTATAGATAGGTTCGCAATAAAATATCCTAAGCCTATTTCACTCCAACTGAATCCCAAAATCTTTGCTGCATCTGTATGCAGAATGTTATTGCAATCATTGTTCTCTTTTAGTAAAGAACAGATTTTGTCCGCTTGATTACTATGAATATGCATTTGCTTTAATAATAACAAATAACATATATATAATCCGCATATATTGATTAATAGCCCCCCCAAATTTTTATAAAAGAGATATGCCGGAGTAGAAAATATGAATATTCCGGAAAATACAATTATGGTAATTACTAACAATACTTTTTTAATAATTGCACCAAGCTCTTGTTTATAATGTGTTTCATAGTCCGGTTCAATAGAAAAATCATTTGCTTCCACCAACAAAGTGATCCCTGACCATTTTGAAATGAAATCAGTTTTTGAAACGTTGATTTTTTTGTTTCTCCGGATATATTTTATACTTTCATTGCTTATACTTATAACGATTATAAAATCATTTTCGAAATGTACAATAAACGGCACCTCTAATTCGGAAAGCATTTCTTGTTTTTCATTTAAATGAATACTTTGATTTTCTATCTGATAATCATACAACATTTTTGACAATCCATATAAACTATCTTTATACGGGTATTCATTATAATATTTATTGGAAAATGATTTGGTATACTTTATTTTTAATACTTCCAATAATGATATAAATATGTTTTTCTCAGGCATATAAATAATATTTTAGCGATATATATCTACATTTTACAGTACAATTTCCAACATAATGTCTGCATATACACATCCACTATCATAAACTTATTAAATTTGGCTTATTGAGGTTTATTTTTGTCAGAATTAATAGTATTTTGATGTTATTTCCTTTCCTTTTTTTCATCATATTGTAGCGTTTAATATTTTTTAATGGCAAATAAAAGTTATTTTTATTTCAAAATAAAAGAAATGTGGTTAAGATTTGAAGATGAAGGTTAAGATTGTGGTTAATATTTATTAATATACTAAATTTTAATGAAAATAAATTTGTAAGTAATTTTAAGATTATATATTTGCAAAATATAATTTGATATTTATCATGAGGGTAGATATTAAGATATTTGTTCGGTTTGTAAAAATAAAAATGTCAGCCGATTTGATAAATATTTTTCAGGCGAAAAAGAATAAAGCAAATTAATATGGATAAGATTAAATTGTTGCTGGTGAGAAATGGCAGTGATTTTGCATTTATATTTGAAGATGAAATGGAAATAATCGGTGATTATGAGGTTCGGATAGCTTTTAACGGAAGAGAAGGATTGGATTTGCATCAATCGTTTGAACCGGATGCCATTGTTTCGGACATGGAAATGTCTGTTATGGACGGAAAGGAAATGGTTCACATGATAAGGAAAAAGGATGTTTATACACCGATTATATTCATAATATCAAACAAGAAGTCACAGGATGTTGTTGAAGGATTGCGAATAGGGGCAGATGTCTGTTTAAAAAAACCACTCATTCCGGGAGAGGTAGATGCTCAGGTTCGCTGCTTGCTGAGACGAACTTCACGGAAACTCTTGCCGATAGCAGGCCATGAGGAATGCGTTGTAGGGTCATTTATTTTCAACGCTTCAAATAGATACCTGATTCGGAATGGTATACGGACGGATTTGACTAAGACAGAGGTCGGAATACTCGGCTTACTGGTGAAAAGCAAGGGACATTTGGTCAAGAAAGAAGATATTTCCCGGATTGTTTTTGAACAGGAAAAAAATCGTTTCATCACACGCACGTTAGATGTACATATGCGTAGGCTTCGTGAAAAAATAGGAACAGATCATTCCATAAAGATTGAAACCATTCGTAAACAGGGATATATTTTGAAAGATGGGTTTGTAGCCCCTACAAAATAAGCCACTAATTGATTTTGCAGCGGAACAGTGAGACCAAGTGGGTTTGCAAAAGTTTATTATTTATTTCATCCACTCTAGAAACTATTTAAATTTTATTTTTTAATTCTATTAAGTATTATTTTTGTCATTGCCAAGTATATCACCGCTTGGCTTGTTTGCGGGTGAAACTCAAAGTCTTTACTGAGTCTCCTGTAGCTTTCAAACCAGGCGAAAGTTCGTTCGACGATCCATCTTTGTGGAAGAACTTGAAATTTAGTAGAATCATCCTTTCGTAAGATTATTTCAAGAATCCAACCGAAGGTCATCTTTGTATTGTCTAACAAATCACCCCGATACCCTCTATCTGCAATGATTTTCACAAGCCTTGAAAACCTATATTTCAGTTCAGAGAGGACAAAAGGGGCTTCTTTACTGTCATTTATATGAGCCGAATGTACCACTACAGCAAATAGTAAGCCTATCGTATCAACAACAATATGCCGCTTTCTTCCTTTTGTCTTTTTACCACCATCAATCCCTCGGCATAGCCCGCCACTGCGTATTGTTTTAACGGATTGAGGATCAATCAAACCCAAGCTGGGAGAGCGTTCCTTGCCTGCCCTTTTTCGGGTTAAATCACGAAGATGTTCATGTATTTCTTCAATGGGACCATCCCATTTCCATTTGTTGAAGTAATAATAAACCAACTTCCACCTAGGAAGGTATTTGGGAAGCATACGCCACTGACAACCCGTTTTAAGCATGTAGAAGATCGCATCAAAAATTTCTATTAAACTGTGCTTACTCTTGCGTGTGTCGTTTAAAAATGCTAATATTGTACTCCATTGACTATCGGTCAAGTTAGTTGAATAAGTTTTTTCCATTCGTATCTTTATAGCTTGGCAACCATAAAGAAACGAATGGAATATCAATTAACAATCTAATAATAAATATCTTGCCTTGCATTTATTCTGTTTTCAAACAGTTTCTAAATTATACAATAACCCTATTAAGCTATGAGAAGGACTTTATTATCAATACTTTTATGCGGATTATTTCTGTCGCAAGGGTTCGCACAGACAGGTGATAAGGAACGCATACCATTGAAACACGGAGCTCACAGAACCGGAAAACGTGACGATGCAGCCATGCAACGTTGGCGGGAATACGGGCTCGGACAATTCATCCACTGGGGCGTTTATGCGATCCCGGGAGGTGTCTGGAACGGAAAAACGTAACCGGAGCTGCCGAATGGATACGGTCATGGAAAGAGATGCCGAATGATGTATATGACAATCTGTACAAAGAGTTCAATCCTCTGCATTTCGATGCGAAAAAATGGGCCAGGCAAGCCAAAGACATGGGAGCCAGATATATGATTTTCACGACCAAACATCACGACGGATTCTGCATGTGGCCAAGTAAATATACCGGCTATACCGTGGCCAATACGCCTTATAAAAAGGATATTGTAAAAGAACTTGTCGATGCCTATACTGCAGAAGGTATAGACGTTTATCTCTACTTCTCCATTATCGACTGGAGTCACCCTGGCTATATTTCCGGCGGCAATATCAATTCACCACAAATAAAACAGGCATTCCAGTCCGGAGAAGGCATAAATCCGTTCCGGACAAAGGAACAGGAAGATCAATACGAAGAATTCAAAGCTTTCACACGAAATCAGCTTCTTGAATTATTAGACAATTATCCGCAAATAAAAGGTCTCTGGTTTGACGGTTCATGGGATGTGGCATGGGTAAAACATGCGGCATGGGTTGATTCTTTAGGACTCGAACTAAGGGATAAGCATCCGGGATTAATTATCGGAAGTCGTTTCCGGTCCGATGAATATGGCAACAGGCATGTAGATGCTAACGGAGACCTGATCGATGACCACGACCAACGTTACGAACGTAACTTACCAAAAGATCTGGCTGAAACCAATGGTTTCGACTGGGATTGTGTGATGACAATACCCGAAAATCAGTGGGGATATCACCGCGACTGGTCATGGACTTACATAAAGACATCATACGATCTCATCGATATGACTGTAAAAGCTAATTCGTTGGATGGAAACTTTGTCATTAATTTCGGGCCTGACGGAGACGGTAATATGCGTAAAGAAGAATGTGACATTGCCAAAGAAGTTGGAAAATGGATCGCTAAAAACGGAGAGGCTGTATATGCTACACACCATTCCATTCTTGAAAAACAGGATTGGGGTTACTCCACCCAGAAAGGAGAGAATGTCTATCTGGCCGTATTCAATAAACCGATGAATAACCTGGTACGCGTCAAACTGCCGGGAAGCAAAAACCGGGATATGATTTATGTTATTACCAAAGCACGGGTCTTGTCAACAAACGAAAAAGTCAGCATTAACGGAAACGGAAAGCCCGGTACCTATTACCGTGATAAATCAGGTGCATCCTATTATGATCTGGTTATCCCAAAAAAACTCAGGAAATCAACCGAGCCATTCGTTATCGTAATCGAACTGAAAGAAATCAATAAAGGAGATCTCGAAGCATATCAACAGGCATTAACTTAAAAACCTACCGGTATAGCTTTATCCATGATAGATTTCAATCAATATTCACCATAAAATACGATCGTCCAAAATCACATATATTCTCGTTGATGTCTAAAAAATAACGTATATTTGCAATTATTTACGAGTAATCATATTGCCCTTGCAGCATGGGATTATCGAAAAAATAAAAAACAGAACTAATCTTAATTATTTAGGATGGATAAAACGAGATACGACGAAGATGATGAGAGACCGCTATATGAAGAGCATATTAAGATAAAAGGATGGTTGTCTTTTTTTCTCATCTTCGGCATTGGCGCAGGTGCTATAATCACACTTGTATTCAGCATAATACGCTTCTCTATTGAAGATTATATCACCAATACATTCGGATTAATTACAAATATTCTGGGCCTCTTATCAGCTGGGGTTGATGTTTTACTAATTCCGATACTTGCCGGTTATACAATATATTCGTTTTATAACTTTAAGCCGAATGCAGTATTTTTAGGAAAAGTCTATCTTGTATTGATTTTTGTATCAAATATCATTCTACTACTTGCCGGAGAATTTGAACATCAAGGAATCGGAAGTCTCCAGCAAGTAGCAAAAAGTCTTATCTGGGGAATTGTATGGTTTATCTATTTATGTGTTTCAACACAAGTAAACCGTTTATATCCAAAACAAAATAGAAAAATATTTAACCGGGATCTTTTTTTAATCGGTACGATCGCCGTTATTCTTATGCTGTATTTTATATCCGTCTTTCTAAATACAATCTGGATAGAGGCAAAAAATGAATTAATAGGTACTCCAATCACGCGAAATCTTTCCGAAGGGGAGTATTCCGATGGTAGAATTGCATTTGTGCCGATTGACGAATTAGACGTAGAAAAACAAATAACCGAAGACAATGAATATTTTCACCTGTATTCAGGAGACAGCATCTCCATTACCCTTATTAGTATGTTTGAAAACGATGATACACCTCGATTTTTTGAAGAATGCATGAGCAATTGGATCGACGAAGACTTTCTCGATTATGAATACCGCATAACAGATGAATGGCGTTTCCTGACAAATGGAAATAGTGTTCATCTAAAAATATTACAATATGAATCCGATCCGATCGTAAATTGGTCATTTGCTTTGGTATTCAATAAAAAAACCAATAAATGCGCCTTATTATCAAGCTATAGCAGATCGGAAAATGAACTTTTTATAGACAGATTAATAAAAAGAATACATTTTGAATAAAGGTCTTTTCCCGGTTTCCGTCAATCTGAGAACCACTCTGATTACAACGTCATCAGCACAAATATCTGCGCTAATAATACCCTGAGGAACATAGTCAGAGGATAGACGGTCGCGTATGCGGTAGCTTGTGCCTGAACCGGAGCTATACTATTTGCAAACTCAAGTGCAGGAGGATCCGTCATGGAACCGGCAATGCAACCACACAACTTTAAATAATTAACATTCAAAAGTCGGGCCGTAATACCAACGACCAAAAGAGGAATAAAGGTAATAGCAATACCATATATCATCCATTGCCAGCCACCGTTTGCAATCGTTTCGAAAAATTTTCCGCCCGATAATAAACCGACACATGCCAGAAAAAGGATAATACCCAATTCACGCATAAAATAGTTGGCTCCGGGTGTCATGTAAAAATTAAGTTTACCGATGCGTCCTTTATATCCGAGAATAATTGCTATTAAAAGCGGTCCTCCGGCAAGTCCAAGCTTTGCGGGAGCCGGAAGTCCCGGAATAAAAACAGGAATACTTCCCAGGATGATTCCTGTGAAAATACCCAGAAAGATGGACATAATATTAGGTTTGGCCAATTCATTCACCGAATCTCCAAGTTCCTTTTTTACATCATCCAATACTTCTTTTTTTCCAACCACCTTGATTGTATCACCCAGTTCCAATGTTGTATGAAGCGTCGGCAGGATCTTCATCCCCGAACGGAAAATACGGGTGATATTTGCCGGATAACGACGGTATATACCGACCTGTTCGATTGTTTTCCCCGCCAGCTTCGGATTAGTCATTAATACATTGATCGTGGCTAACGGACCGGCTATCCCTTCTTTATTATCAGGTATTTTCACCTTCCCTATTTTAAACTCCAGATTTTCAATCATTTTCTGTGCCGAAACACCACAGATCACATCTCCTTCCCGAATGATTTCATTATCTATCGCAACAATAGACTCTCCATTACGTACAATCCGGGAAACGGCCAACTCTTTATCCATAATATGTTTGATAAATTCAATATTCTTACCGAACAGATTCGGATTGGAAACCGTTATCTCCACACTCTGCAGTTTTGTTTCACTATCACTCAGACTTTCCGTATACTTTTTTGTTTCAACGTCTGTTTTTATCCTGAATACCAACTTGATTAACAACATCGTCAGAATAATTCCGATAATACCGAACGGATAGGCCATCGCGTAAGCCATACCTGTTTCCGAAACCACAGAAGCCTCCACACCCTGCTCTGCAAGGACCTGTTGGGCAGCACCCAGACTGGGTGTATTCGTTACGGCGCCACATAAGATCCCGACTACAACAGCCGGAGATAAATCCGCCAAAACATAAATCAGGTAAGCAATGCCGAAACCGCCTACAACCGCGCCCATGGCCAGGAAATTCAATACCAATCCGTCTTTTTTGAATGAAGAAAAGAAGCGGGGTCCCATATTCAGACCGATACTGTAAACAAACAAAATCAGTCCGAAATCGCGTACAAAATGCAATGTATGCTCATCTATCGGGGCTCCGAAGTGAGCAATCAATATACCACTGAACAACACTCCTCCGACGCCGAGCTTAATCCCCCTGGCTCCCAGCTTTCCGATTAAAACACCGACAAAAGCCGTCATACACAAATAAAGCATGGTTGCCCCAACGCTTTGTGTCGTAAAAAAATCCAATAAGCTTCCCATCACTTTTTACATTATACAATATCAAACTATATCATTTTAAGCGCTTTACATGGGAAAGAGAATAAGGTTAGAAATATGGTTAAAAAATCGGCTGCAAAGGTATTAAATATTTCAATAGAAAACCACTTAAACCTTTTTCTTTTGAAATCTCCTTTGCATTTACACAGATCTTCTACGGATAAAAGAGGTCGCAGCAAATTTAGATAGATGATTACTAATTTGCAGAAAAATTTGATGTAAAATGCAATATATTGCCCAAATTGAGAATTTAATCTCAAAGTTTTATTATATTTGCATCATAAATGCAAAATATTGCCTATATGAAAATATTGGAAGTCATTAAACAACGAAGGGTAGTGCTTGGCATTACACAACAAGACCTCGCCGATTTTTCAGGGGTCGGATTAAGGACTATAAGGCAAATAGAGGCAGGGAAAGGGAATCCTTCAATCGAAACTTTAGGTAAGATATTAGAGGCATTGGGATTGGAGATGGATCTTAAAATTAAGCATTTAGATAATACAGGTAATTTATGAGAATTGCAAATGTATATAATAACAAAATATTGGCAGGGCAGTTGATCGAAGAGGACGATCAGTCTTACACTTTCTTGTATGATACCGATTATTACAACGATGGAAACAGAAATCCGGTAAGTCTTACGCTTCCTAAAACAACCAAGGAGCATCATTCGAAAGATTTATTTCCATTCTTTTTCAATCTTTTATCAGAGGGAGTAAACAAACAGGTGCAAGTGCAGAAATACCGGCTTGATGAAAATGATGACTTCGGCCTGTTGGTAAGGACTGCGCAATATGATACAATCGGTAGTATAACTGTTAAAGAAATAACAAACCATGACGTTAAATAATTGCCCGGGAACATTAGCTGCCGGTTATAATACTTATAGCCAAACGGCTTTACACCGGGTTTTCGACAATAAAAAAGTGAGCCATTTACTGGATTTTTCGAATGATGACAAAGCGCGTGCGGCAATAGATGAAAATATTATAAAAATTTCTATCTCCGGCGTCCAAGAAAAGTTGTCTGCTGTGATCAATAACGGACGAATTGTTTTAACGCCGGAGGGAATACAGGGGCGATATATTATTAAACCGATCCCTGATTACAAACGACTGCAATATCGACATTTTATGCCTGCCAACGAACATCTGACAATGCAAATAGCACGGCAGGTATATCATATCAATACAGCCGAAAATGCGTTGATTTTCTTTAGGAATGAAGAACCGGCCTATATCACTAAACGATTCGACGTAAAACCGGATGGAAGTAAAATACAACAGGAAGACTTTGCTTCGTTGTTGGGAAAAACGATTCATCTAAATGGGAACAATTTCAAATATACTGGCGATTATCTTGATATTAAACGAGTATTTACGACTTATGTAGCGGCATGGAAAGTAGAGGCCGCCAAATTCTTTAAATTAGTTGTCTTCAATTACATTTTTGCAAACGGCGACGCACATCTGAAAAATTTTTCCCTCCAAAAGACTCCGAATGAAGATTATATACTGAGCCCCGCTTATGATTTAATCAATAGCTCGCTTCATGTGGATGATCAGGATTTTGCTCTTGAAGGAGGGCTATTTCCGGAAAAATACCACTCGGATATACATAAAAAAAAGGGACAACCTTGTCAGGATGATTTCAAAACTTTCGGAGAACTGTTGGCAATTCCCGAAAATCAAATATCGAAAATCATCCAAGAATTTGCCATAGAACAACCTTTTGTATACGAACTGATCGAACGCTCTTATTTTGATGACCGCATGAAACGAATGTATAAGCGAAGCTACAAAGAAAGATTAAGCCGCTTTAACAGAGAATGTTAGACAACAAGATATGCAGAAATCACCTACAAGGAAAGAGATTCCGATAGATTCTATTTCGCACATCACAAATTACTGAAACAAGCCATAACTACACCCAAGAAATAAGCCTTAAAAACTTCTTCTTTTGAGATATCGATACAGTCTTATAATTATCGGGTTCTAAAACTAATAAAAGTACCTATATTCAGGTTGGAAACATTCAGCCTTTCTTCATCGGTTCCATAAAATGAAGTTCGTATAAAACCGGCCGTCATCGAAAGTTTCAACCCGATACCAAATTGGGAAGAAAACCGGTATTCCGGCGAAAATCCTAAATGAAAACCAACAGTCGGCTTGGTGATACTCGCATTAATACGAATTACTTCGCCAGAATCATGAAAAACCAACAGACCAGCCCCTCCTTCTCCATAGCACATGATTTTACTCAATCTGGTGCTCGCTACAAAAGAAGGACCAAGATAAAAAAATTGTGTTGTTTCATTCATTTTTATTGTAGTATATCCGGTTATTGAGGGTATTATTTTATCAGGCTCTACTGCATGCAGCCTTATATAAATCGCATTAA
This sequence comes from Tannerella sp., assembly GCA_031285685.1. GTDB lineage: Bacteria > Bacteroidota > Bacteroidia > Bacteroidales > Tannerellaceae > Tannerella. The sequence continues at coordinate 179 of JAITVS010000346.1, read as the reverse complement.
TACCGACACCTATATTTTTAGTAAAAAACAATTGTCCGGATGCATCTAGGTTAAAGCCATGACGTAGTTTTTTTGTGAAATCATCTATGTAGGCATTTCCGGTCTTTTCAATTTTACCTAAACGATATGCATAACCACCCCCAAGAGTAAAACGAAGATTTTTATTTGTCCGGATGGGA
>JAITVS010000297.1 GCA_031285685.1 Tannerella sp. | reverse complement strand
GATATTGCTTCATGAAGCGATAGGCCACGCATTCGAAGCGGATTTCAACAGAAAAAACACATCTATTTTTTCCGATAAACTGAACAAAACCATTTGTGATTCAAATATAAACATTGTCGACGATGGAACCATTCCTTTAAACCGTGGAGCGGTTAATATTGATGATGAAGGAATCCGGGGACAAAAGACATACATTGTACACGAAGGAGTTCTCACCAGTTATCTGCATGACCGTATCAGTGCAAAATACTACAATGTAGGCCCAACCGGTAACGGACGGCGTGAAACCTTCAGAAACATGCCTATACCACGAATGCGCGCTACTTACATGGAAGCCGGAAAATACAGTGAAGAAGAAATCATCGCTTCCGTAAAAAGCGGTGTTTATGTCTCTAACTTCACAAACGGCCAGGTGCAAATAGGGGCCGGAGACTTCACGTTTTTCGTTAAAAACGGATACCTTATTGAGGACGGCAAACTTACGCAGCCGATCAAAGATATCAATATTATAGGAAACGGACCTAAAGCATTGGCCGATATCACAATGGTCGGTTCCAACTTTATAATGGACGAAGGCTCATGGACATGTGGTAAAGATGGTCAGTCCTGCCCCGTAACACTTGGTATGCCGTCGGCATTAGTCAGCAAACTTACAGTAGGAGGAGAAAGTTAATATGATAACAAATACACAAAAAGAATTAGCTCAATGGGCTATGGAATATGCCCTAAAAAACGGTTGTCAGGCTGTGCGTCTGAGTCTATACAATAACTCAAATACTTCGTTTGAGGTTCGTAATATGAAAATCGACAATCTTCAACAGGCCTCGGAAAACGGGTTATCCATACAATTGTTTGTGGACGGCCGGTTTGGAACTGTTTCAACCAATCGCCTTGATAAAAAGGAGTTGGAAGGCTTCATTAAAAACGGCATCGAATCGACACGTTATCTGGCAGAAGACAATGCACGTGTATTACCCGATGCCTCCCTGTATTATAAGGGAGGAAGTCCGGACCTGCTTCTTTATGACAGCAAATTTTCAAACATACAACCGGATGACAAGGTCGCGCTGGCAATGAAGGTCTGCGATGAAATCATGGATAAAGACAAACGTGTCATATCATCAAACTCTTCCTATTCCGACGGTGATAGCTTCAGTTATCGCATAGCAAGTAATGGTTTCGAGGGAGAGGCATCCAGTTCGTATTTTACACTTGTCGGGGAAGCGAGCATCAAAGGAGAAGGAGACGCACGTCCAAGTTCTTATTGGTACGAAACATCTCTGTTTTATGATGAGTTGGAAAAGGACGGAGTAGGAAAAAAAGCATTGGAACGTGCAATGCATAAGTTAGGACAGAAAAAAGTCGCATCTGCCAAAATGCCGATGATTGTGGACTTTATGAATGCCGGTCAATTATTGTCGCCTGTAATAAGCGCGATCAGCGGATCTTCTATACAACAAAAGAACTCATTCCTGCTTGATAAATTGCAGCAAAAAGTCTTTAATGACAAAATGACGCTGGTTGATGAGCCTCACCTGATTAAATCCTCAGGAGCACGTTATTTTGACGGCGAAGGTATCGCTACCCAAAAAAGAAATATTTTTGATGCAGGCGTATTGAACATGTACTTCATTGATACATACAATGCAAATAAACTGAATATGCCGGTAACAATAAGTTCTCCATCCATCCTGACAATGCCCGGAGGTACAAAAAACGCCGAAGGACTTGCCGGATCGCTGGAAAAAGGAATACTTGTAACCGGATTTAACGGTGGTAACTGTAATCCGACCACAGGAGACTTCTCTTATGGCATAGAAGGCTTTTTAATCGAAAATGGAAAAATGACACAACCTGTAAGCGAAATGAACATTACCGGCAATATGCTTACGTTATGGAGTAACCTGATTGAAATTGGTAATGACGCGCGCCTGTCATCAAGCAGACGCATTCCGTCATTATTGTTTGATCAGGTAGATTTCAGCGGGATTTAAAACGCGAAATTCATATTTATTTACAAAAGGTGCCTCAAAAACAGTTTTGATGCACCTTTTTTATAGTTGTTTGTGACTATTTTGCAAAATAAGATACAACAATCAATTATTAAAATCGTTATTTTTACACATGCTTTATTTAAGTGAAATAATTGTATTACTAAAAACTAATAATTATGATATTAGACTCATTAGAAAACGCTCATCAGTACCACTCTTTGCACCCTTTGTTCGAAAAGGCTTTCGATTTTATCAGACGTACTGACTTCACACAACTGCAAGAAGGAAAAATCGAAACAAATGATCCGCGCCTCTACTTTTCTATCGCGCGATTGCGTGGTAAAGATCCGCAGGACGCGAGACTTGAATCACACAAAAGATTTATCGATATAAAGGCTCCGCTTGTTGGAGTGGAAAGTATCGGATGGAAAGCCGGTGATGAACTGATGATCATCTCCGAGCCTTATGATGAAAAAAAAGACATTATGTTTTATCACGATTTTCCGACTACCTACTCCAAACTTTATCCCGGACAGTTCGCGATCTACTTTCCGGAAGACGGACATGCCCCGGGCATCGGACAAGGAGATATCCGGAAAGTTATAGCTAAAATAGCAGTCGAAGAATAAAAAAAGGTGTTTAAAGCACCTTTTTTTATTCTTCAGCTTTCAATCGGCTCATCATATATGCATAAGTCGCTATGACAATAAAGCAAATTAATGGCAAGACAAATGATACACGGACAGAAGACAGTGAAGCAAACCAGTGAGCCTTATCAATCAATAAACCTTGCATAGGAGGCATCAGACATCCTCCGCCAATAGCAAGTATTAAACCGGCCGAACCTAATTTGGCATCATCACCTAACCCCCTGAGCGCAATGCCATAGATCGTAGGAAACATAAGAGACATACAAGCAGATATCGCCACAAGACAATAAAGTCCGGTCATTCCCTTTATAAAAATCACACCTGCGGTAAACATGATTCCGCCAATCGCCAGTATCATCAACAACAGACTGGGTTTGATATATTTCAAAAGAAATGTACAGATGAATCGACAGGATACAAATATAGCCATAGCAATCATATTGTATCCCTGAGCCGTAGACTTCGCCATACCCAATTCCTTTTCCGCATACTGGATAATAAATGTCCAGACCATAATTTGTACGCCGACATAAAAAACCTGGGCCACAACAGAACTCACATAGCGTCTATTCTTTATAAGTCTTTTAAATGCAGACCCATTTGATCCCTCCGGCGTTTTATCCGAAGTATAGTTATCCTGTGGAAGCTTTGAGATCAGGAAAATAATAAAAAATACCAGCACAACAACACCTAATACAAGATAAGGGCCACTGACCACATCCAGATCCGCTTTTTGAATAGCAGCAAAGGCGTCCGGATTCGACATCCGTAACTCAGTACGTTCCGCTTCTGTTGCCGGATTTAAGCGGGCCAGGATCAATTCTTTGGCAATTAACATGCCTGTCAGCGATCCCATCGGATTAAAAGCCTGAGCAAAATTCAGTCGTTGTGTTGAAGTTTCTTCCGGCCCCATCGACAAGATAAAAGGATTGGATGTTGTCTCCAGAAACGCCAGACCGCATGTCATGATAAAATAAGCAATAAGAAATGCCCAGAAAGCCATTGCATTACCTGCGGGAATAAAAAGAAAACACCCGACAGAGTACAATGCCAAACCGACAAGAATGCCTTTTTTATAATTAAACTTTTTTATAAAAAGAGCTGCAGGTATTGCCATAAAACAATAACCTCCATAAAAAGCAAATTGCACCAGAGAACTTTCAAAATTTGAAATCAGCAGAATGTTTTTGAAAGCAGCCACCATCGGATTCGTGATATCATTTGCAAATCCCCACAAGGCAAACAATGAGGTTACCAGAATAAACGGAAAAATCAACGCCTTGGGTATAACCTTTAGTTTTTGTTCTTTCATGATATTTAGTTATAATAATTTTAAACAGTTACGGCAAAAGTATTTATAATTTACTTCTGCCGCAACATTATTCTAATAAACTTTATTTATAAAGCGGACCGTAAGTCTGACAAGCGCGATAATCCGCACCTTCTTTATTCATTCCGAACGCGTTCCATGCAGCAGGACGGAAAATGTTTTCTTCTTCAACATTATGCATACAAACCGGTATACGCAACATAGAAGCCAACGTAATCAGATCTGCGCCAACATGTCCGTAACTGATTGAGCCATGATTTGCGCCCCAGTTATTCATCACCGAATAAACATCCTTAAATGCATCGGTATCATTTAGACGTGGCGCAAACCATGTCGTAGGCCATCCTTTATCCGTACGGTCATCCAGAAGCTTATGTGATGCCGGATCCAATTCAACCGTCCATCCTTCTGCTATTTGTAAAACAGGCCCCAGACCCTTTACCAGATTCAGGCGAACCATCGTACAAGGCATATTCTGACGTGTCAGGAATTTAGAAGAAAAACCGCCTCCACGGAAATATTCACGATTAGCCGGAACCCAATTGGTCGCATCCAGGCAAGCCTGAGCTTCGGCTTCGCTGATTTCCCAGAAAGGTTTCATCGCCGGATTACCATCCTTATCGGTTTGACGCGCTGAACCATCTAATGATGCAGCTCCCGAATTAATAAGATGGATAATGCCACTTGCCGCTTTACCTTCGAGTTTTTTACCGGTTACACGCTCCACAGATTCCGGACTCCAATAAGTACGCACATCGGCAAATATCTGCGCCGTATTTGTTAATAAATAGCCAAACAGCATAGCTGTTCCGTTCAATGCATCATTTTCCGTCGCAAGTACGAACGGCTGACGGACACCCGTCCAATCAAATGAAGAATTCATGATTGCTTCCGTAAAGTCTCCGTTCGGATAGAAATCCGTCCACTGGCGTTGTCCCTGGAAACCACCGGCAATCGCATTATGCCCCAAAGATTCTTCACCGAATCCCATTTCTTTCAACTTCGGATTTCCTATCATCAGATCGCGCACAATAAGCGTCATTTTTACGATAAACTCCCAGTCTTTATCTTTTTCTTCACGGGATTTCTGCAAATCGGAACGATTACAGATATCTTCGTGTTCTTTACAATTAGCCTTTGCCCACGCCAGCGCTTTTTCAAATTCTTCTTTATCATAAATACCCAGCGTCATACGGCGAATGATCTCTACCTCGTCGATACCTTCGCAGCGCATACCCAGATAATCTTCAAAAAAGTCCGTATTTACTATCGAGCCTGCTATACCCATACATACAGCACCGATGGACAAATATGATTTACCGCGCATAATAGCAACCGACATGGCGGCACGGGCGAAACGAAGCAACTTTTCTTCTACATCACAAGGCATGCTGGTATCCGCCATATCCTGAACATCATGTCCGTAAATACCGAAAGCCGGCAAACCTTTCTGTGCATGAGCCGCCAGTACCGCTGCCAGATAAACAGCTCCGGGACGCTCTGTTCCGTTAAATCCCCAAACAGCTTTCACCGTATGCGGATCCATATCCATTGTCTCACTACCATAACACCAACATGGAGTAACCGTGATCGTCACGCCAACATTCTCTTTTTTGAACTGCTCGGCACATGCCGCACTTTCTGCAACACGTCCGATTGTCGAATTCGCGATCACACACTGTACAGGTGTTCCGTCCGGATACTTTACATAGGCAGTAAGCAATTCTACCACGCTTTTTGCCATGTTCATAGTTTGTTCTTCCAATGATTCGCGTACGCCACCCATACGACCGTCTATTGTCGGACGAATACCTATTTTAGGCCAGTCGCCCTGAAATCTTTTTGTTTTCATCAGTATTAATATTAAAAATGAATAAACTTATTGTTTTACAAAAATACAGCATAAGAAACAATTACCAAATATCTATTTTATCTATCTTTGTATCCAAAACAAACACTCATCATGGGAAAATTATATACAGGAGACCCTTCTGAGATTATCCAGTCCTTCCCCCATTTCAACTTGCAGATGCACTGTTGCCACTATTGGTGGATTAAAAACTGGGAGCATAAAAAACTGTCTTTCCCTTTCTGGCGCATATATAATAACAAGCAGAAAGGCGGCTTCATGGAATATAAACATCAGGTGTATGGAATGGAACCTGATACATTATACCTGATTGCTCCTAATACCGATTATTCATCGAGGCTTTACAACAATGCAATTCCGGAAGAAGGATACCATCTCACCGGCGGTCGCATATCCGAAACGACAAAAAAAGAACGCGATAAACTGATAGGAAGCGGAGCGATAGAACATCTTTTTATACACTTTACACTTGGATATCCTTATGATAATGTTTCATCCGGAATCTACCCATTTCCGATGAATAAGCATTTTGAAGACAAGATAAAATTGTTACAAAATTATCTGACCAAGGATGTAGCACAATTTAATTTCACCATTTTTCTTACCATACAGTCGCTCATCTGTGAATTACTTTTCAAAATGGGAGAAGAGAAATGGAAATATCCGGTAAAAGATGTAAGAATAGCCAGGATCATTAGTTATATAGAAAATAATATTAACGAGGAATTTACCAATGAATCGATAGCCAATATTGCAAACATGGCAACCAACGCTTTTTCACGCTTATTTAAAGAATACATCGGAGATACGTTACAAAATTTTATTAAGAAAAAAAGAATACAGTCAGCATGCCTCCTGTTGTTACATTCGGATAAAAGCATTGATGAAATAGCAGAAGAAACCGGATTTGCCAACCGGTATCATTTTACGAGAATATTCAGTAAATTCACCGGATACGCGCCTGCCAGATATCGAAAAAATGGCATTATATCATAGATCGCCCTTCCTCAACCAACCCATAATACGCTTATTACCAATCCTCCAGACCCCATCTTCTTTTAACAGAATGAAAGTCTCCCTCGATTTGCCAAAAGCTCCGGGGTTCTGTTGAATAATTTCTACTTCATTGTCAGTAACTCCGGAAACAATGGCAACATGTCCGTAACGGTTTTTCAATGTACCATCAAAAATAACCAAATCGCTAACCATAGGTTTTTCCATACTCGGGTTCATGTATTGGATCAGGTTCCGTTCTTTGTTCAATTCTCCATCCTTATATACCTCGTTAAAAAAACTCTTCGCGTGCCCGTAAGAATCAGGCATCTTATGATTAAGATATTCATAATAATAGCGTTTTACAAACTCCACACACTGGTATTTTAATCCTAAATTATATCCATCTTCCGACAAATTCCGGCCCGAGACATGGTCTACCCCACCATTATAAAAAACAATCACACCGTTTAAACTGTCAATCGGCTGTCCGATCTCATAAGAAGAATTAATATTCTGTTTGCTGATAATTTTCACAACCGACAATACAGCAACGATAATCAATATCAGCAAACAGATTTGTTTTTTATACTTAATCATCATAATGTGCCTCTAATAAGGAGAGGGAACATACGTCCTCGTAGTAAAAGAACCCATGATTCCCGATCCGAGATTTGTATTCTGTTGCGTTGTCCAAATCAACTCATTGGCTTTCCCGGCAAGAAAACACATATTAGGAGAACAATAAGAAATATCTAATGTATTTAATATACTGTTTATCGAAAGAAAGATAAGAAATAATTCTCTGTTATTACTTAAATTAGCCGATGTGACCGGAGTCCCGTAAGAACTCAGGACTTTCAGTTTGGTATTGGCAGAAACATCTATTGTTGTAATGTTATTTCCTCCGATATACAGGTATTCGAGATTTTTAAATGCCTCCAATCCCGTCAGGTCACTGACCGCAGTATACAAAGAGGTGTTAACATCCGAAGGTAAATTAACCGTCGAACCGCAATAAGTGCCAAAAGGGACCAAATTACGCTGAATCGTTATCGTACCGGCAGCTTTCCCTGCCGGAGAGAGTTGAACATACCTATTGTCCGAAGTTTTAATCTTGCTAAGGAAACCTTTTTGATTACAATACTCCCTGAATCCCGGATCCGGCATATAAATCCAATTTTCAGCCAATAAAATCATGATCTTTTTATATATATTTCCGACTCTGACAATCATATAAGCGCTATCCAGATATTGATCATCATTTACTTTAAAGTTCAGGGTTAATGTGGTTCCATCCGTAGGAACATCGATACCGGAAGTTCCCGGTGTAGGAAATCCCAGTACCTCCAATTCGTCCCCCGTATTCCCGACCTGTTGGCCTAACCGGTTATATATATTCAGAATATGTGTTGTTGTCTGACTGAGATCTACTCCCGGAGGAACCTCAACTTTCAACCGGAACGGTACGTTTGCATCCCTGATTGTATCAGCACTTGCAGACACCGCATATTGTCCGTTTGAAAAGGTGGCATTGACCCAGTTATTCTGAACGTATATCGTATATTCTATATTACTTCCGGGATTATGCCAGACTTCCTGATCTCCCTGGAAAGTTGTGCTTATCGTCGCCCAGTTATTAGGAACCCAGTAAAGATAGGGCGCACTTCGTATTTTGTTCACGGTGAATATATAATGATGATTCCGTTTGATGTCCAGATATTTTTTATTCGCAACATCATAAAAATCAAGACGCCAGGCACTTGTCACCATTCCGTTTCCAAGAAGAGAGCCTCCATCGGATGATACTTTATCAAGCATGAGTAAAAAATGACGTTTTTCATTAAAAACATCATCTGCAATTGTATTTCCTTCACAATCTTTTGTACTATTCGGATATTCACTGATATAGATCGTGGTACTATCCATTGAGCCGGCATGCTGCATAAAACGGATAAATTTTTCTTCGCTCGTTGTTCCGTAAAAAGCAGATAGACCTGACCTGTTTTGAGATAAAGCTGATGCATTCTGTAAAATATTACTTTTGCCCCCATAATTGCCAATAACAAATCCGCACTGGCTTTCATTAAAATCCTCTATCCGCCAATAAGCGTTAGGGTAAAAAGCATCTCCCCCGATGTTAAAGCCTTCTCCAATCTTAATCTGCACCTTTGCCACAGCACGTATCAATGTAACAACATATGACGACATTGACCACACAATACTACCGGACATAGGCAACGCTTCCCCTCCGAAATAATAGTCTTTTGCCGGTTTAAATTTATCATCAATATCACTTTCCGTATTTATTCCGGCTGGCAATGCTGTCAATCCGGTATTACAAATAACATAGACTTTATCTCCCAAATCAATATCAAATGATAACTGCGGCAATATAGCTGCCGCCATACTATTTTTCACAATTCCGGATACGTCGATCTTCTCGGATTTCTTATATAATCCACCGCTAAATGTTACCACAAAACAATCTTCTATATAATTTTCCGGTTCTGCAGCTGTACTATAAACCTGCACTTCCTGCATATCCGAAAAGAACAATTGAATCCGGTGATTTTCCTTACGATCAACGATTTTTTCTTTATCATCAGAACATCCCGCCAGAAGAAATAATACACATAATAGACAACTGATAAAATGATAATTTTTCATAACAATACTTTTACAACCATTACTCGCTTCTTTTGCGTACAAAGATAGGCAAACTCATCAAAGCGGACAAGTCTTAATAATGGAAGCAACCATGTGCCATATCCGGTATAATCAATCAGTTGATATGATAAAAACCTATTCTACTTTTATTTACATCCAAAAGTATTTTCCCGGAATCTTTCCAATAACCGTTTTATTAATCTCAATGATAAACATTATAAATATTTTTTAAGATATCTACACAAAAAAACCAGACTCCAAGAGCAGACATAATATCCTACTCATCAACTATTAATTATTCCTACAATACTTTTCTTCTCCTTTTTTTTATCAATAAGGAGAAGGAACGATTGTCTTTGTCGGGAAGTTGCTAAGGAAGCCCGTACCGATACTTCCGACCTGCTCTGCGGTCAATATCAGTTCCCGGGCTCCTCCGCCAACAAAACACATATTGGGAGAACAATAAGAAATATCAAGTGTATTCAAACTACCATAGATCGAAAAAAAGATGACAAATAAATCTTTATTATTACTCAAATTAGCAGAAGTTATCGGGCTGCCGTATGTACTCAACGCTTTAAGCTTGGTATTGGCAGAAACATCTATTGTCGTTATATTATTTCCTCCTATATACAAATATTCAAGATTCGTAAACGCCTCCAAGCCGGTCAGGTCACTGACGATTAAATACTGTGATATATCAATATCCGAAAGAAGACTGACTGTAGCGGCACAGGCAATTCCGAAAGGTATCGGATTTCGCTGAATCGTTATCGTATCAGCCGCCACCCCTTCCGGAGAAAGTTTCACATATCTGTTATCCGAGGACTTTATCTCGCTCAGAAAACCTTTTAAATTACAATATTCCCGAAATCCGGGATCCGGCATATAAATCCATTGTTCATCCTCACGTTCCGGTACGATAGGAACCCTTTTATAAATGTTACCCAGTTTTATATCCATATAAGCATCATTCAGGTTATCATAATCGCTTATGGTAAAATTAAATGCTGTTTCCGTCCCATCAACCGGAAAATCAATTCCATCCGAAGCATTCGGGTACCCGTTTACTTCAATCGCCGTACCGGTATTTCCTACAGTTTGTCCATCATTATAAATGTTTATAACATGTGTTTTTATCTGATTGGCATCAATACCCGAAGGTATCTG
>JAITVS010000260.1 GCA_031285685.1 Tannerella sp. | reverse complement strand
TCCGTCTGGCTGAGATTGAAAACATTGTAATAGAACGGTGTAAAACGTTTCACGGATTCCGTTTCGCCAGTTTCCTCATTGACAGCCTCGCCGTCCGATACTTTCCAGTAAACAACCGGAGATGACTTTTCTCCTTTCCTGACATGCCCGCCGGCATCAGAAATCTGTCTGTACGTGCCGAAAAGCGGGTGCGAATAAAGGTTTCTGCAACCTGCGAAATGGCTAAACAGATGTCGGGGTTCCGGTATTTTTTAACAATACCGCATCAATCTGCTGCACTGCCGCGAGGAAAGCACACATTAATTTTTTAGGGCGGCACATCGAAGAGGCGGCGCGTTGCCATACAGAATTAATTTGGTGTACCAAGGGTATGGGTGCGCAACATTAAAATTTTATGACGATGCAACCATGTGGGCAGTGCGCCGAATTAATTTTTTATCGCGGTGCATCAAAGAGATGGGTGCGGCACATTACAATATTATTTCTGTGCACCAAAGGGACGGCGCATGGTCATACAGATTTATAGCTAACTCAAGATAATATGTCATATTAGATGCATTGAGACAAGTTGGTAAAAATTACATCTGTCAAACACATTTAACGTGACATATTATTTTGAGTTAGCTATATTCCGGCGCACGGACGCACCGGCGCATTAAAATGACGGTTTTTGCCGCAGTTTTATTCTTCCCGCCGGTTTGTCTTGTTCCTCCGCGTCTTTTGCAGGTTTAGCCGAAAAAACGGTGTGATGTTACGGGTTTTATTTATGATGTGCAATAATATCTTTCCTGACTGCTTTTTTATTTTCGCTTCACCACTTTCCCTTTTATCATTTCAAAGGGAACAGCGCCTATTATTCTGCTGTCCACTGAGGCTGTCCGGTTATCGCCTAGTACAAAATAATGATTTTCGGGCACTGTTACCGGTTCCAGATTATCCAGCATTATAAATTCTCTATTATCCGAGATTGATTTTTTTTTATTCAATATTGATTCCGGTTTTTCGATATACAACATTGTTCTTAGCCCTGTTGCCGATACCTCCTCCTGCACTGAAACCGGATAGCCTACCCCGTCTATCGTGTCTTTAATAAACCGTGTTTGAGGCGGCTGTCCGTTAATGATGCAAAAATGATCTTTTATCTCAACGGTGTCGCCCGGCAACCCCACTACACGATATGTGCGGTACTCCTTTTTGCCTGCCGGTAAATTGTATGAAATTATGTTTTCTTTTCTCCATATTTCAAAGGCAATAACATCGCCATAAGTATATTGTTCCTCTTTAATAACAAAAACTTTGTCGCCTGCTCTAATTCCCGGTTCCATGGAAGATGAGGTAAAAACAACAGAGCGATTGCATGAAAACAGCACGATACCTGTGAGTAGCGTACAGATTGTTTGTTTAATTAAACGATGCTTCATATTATGTTTATTTAGTGGTAAGTATGAATCAAGAATTAATTTATACTAAAAGTAAACCACAAGGAGCACGAATTTGTTCACAAAGGACACTATGTTTTTGTGAGCCTTGTGTGTTCTTTGTGAACTTTGTGGTAAAAGATAGTATCAATTAATTTATGTTGGGTACTTATTTTCTTTACATAAAATAATTAACTCACGCACCACTGCATTTTTAACATCATCTTCAGTGGTGTGGTTTGGATTTAAAGATTGAGGATCAAAAAAGAGCATCTCAAAAATGGCAAACGGTTTTGAAGCCAGAACTTTAAAAATTGAATGAATGCCTTTCCCGCTTTTGGACAGGACAGCCCCTGCCGCCTTATTTTGCCCGATGACAAGCGGATTTCTATAATATTTATCGTACCGGGGATTTAGTCTATTCAGTGTTTCTGCCAATTTTGCCATAGAAACCAAATAGTCACCCGCTTCTTTAACGGATTTTGACACTATCATTCCCGCATCCCATTTCAATTCGTCTGCAGAGAATTTTATCATCCCGCCAACCATATCGGATATATAAGACGGCTTCCTTGTTTCCGGGCTTATCAAGACAAATACGCCATGAAGGGTTTCAACAACGTACTGGGATATAATTTTTTTCGCTCTCGATATATCTTTTTGGGTTTTTATTCTATGTGCTACATCAATATCACTTATAGACGTAGTAGGAATTTCCCGCTCGATTTTCTGATAAATCAAATCTATAAATTTCCCTCTTTGCAGTGTATGCTCAATCATTTGACGCGACAGTGCAGGAGGCTTTATTTGAAGAGGATTGGTATATGGTTTCTGCTCACACATAATACGATTTTATATCGTTTCTATGGTCAATCTCATTTATCGCAACTTCTTTTGCCGAAACGGTCAGTCGTAATACGATGTTTTCTCCGTATTCTCCAATTTCCTTATGGTATCCCACGCAATGGCCATCTGTAAATTTGATAATTAGTTCGGGCGTGGCTATCCGGCTGTGTGATTCAAACGTAATCGTTCCCGAATAAGGTACGTTGCTGCCAAACATCCACCGGTTCAGTTCTTCCGTAGCCGACTGATGCAGCGTAAATGACAGCAATCCACCCTTTACCTCTTTTTGCGGCTGATTTTTATAGTCTATTGTTTGTTGAAATTCCGTCTCAAAAAAATATATCTCGTATCTATTCCCGGATGGCAACGTAAGTATGGCATTTACAGAAGTGTCGTGTAAGGGGAGTATTTGTTCCGCTTTTTCAATTACTTTATCCATTTTTTCAATTTTTATTTGTTTAACCACCGGTTATCAACCATGCTTGCTGTTTGTCCAATCGAAATACGTTCAGCGCTAATAGTTAAAAATACGGTATAATGTGAAGTACCATACCGGTTATATTTCACTTTCAGATTAACACAGAACGCATTTTCAAATCTGATTTCTTCTTCCACGATAGACATATCCGAGTGAGGGCTAAAAATCATAATCCGCCCACTGTCATACATTTTATGCTTCATTCCCCATTGCAAAATGAACTTGGGAGGTAAACTGTTAAGGCCAAGATGTATCGTCCCGCCTTTGGCTTTGCTCTCAACGTTTCCGTTAATTTCGTTGATTTCCTTTTCGAAGAAATAGGAACAAACCTCCAAATCCATTATATCAGGATGGTTAGGATAATAGTCCTCCTTTAATTCCAATCTAACTTTATATCCGTCTGTCATATTGTCAAGTTTTAAAATTCTGCCGCAAAAATAGTTATTTATTTCATGGTTACAAAAACAGAAATCCTGCCGGGCATCACCAAACGAATACTGCAACGCTATCGCCAGAAGGGCGTGGTGCCGTATTACATGATGAGCGGCAAACCCTACTACAGGGCCTCAGAAGTGCAGGAAAGCCTGAAAAGGATCATGAAGGATGGGGGGCATCATCCGGATATAAAATAAAAACATACAAAAATTCAATAGCAATGGAAATGTTAATCATAGAGAAACAGGCACTTGACGAACTGCTGTACCGGCCGGATGCGCTGAAAACAAAACGGAACAGTCTGTACACCGCGAGCGGCGTCGCCCCGCAGGAATGGATAGACAACCCGCAGGCCTGCCGGATGCTGTCGGCAAGCAAGCGCACGCTGCAAAACCTGCGCGACAGCGGGATTCTGCCCTTTACAAAAATGGGGGCAAAAATATTTTATAAGCCTGAAGACATCGAACGGATGTTGCAGGCCGGTTATGAATTTAAAAACTAAGTGAAATGGACGGAAGAGATAATGTGATTACAAGGGATTCGGAGGTTTTCAGGGGAATGATTTCCGAAATCAGAACGATGGAAACCGAAATTGACGCGATGAGGGAAAAGAAACTGACCTGCGGCAACGAGTGGATGAACGGCGAGGAGGTGATGAAAAAGCTGGGCATCAGCAAGCGAACGCTCCAGAATTACCGGGATGCAGGGATTTTGCCGTATTCGATGGTGGGAGGAAAGTTCTACTACTGCCGCAGGGATATGGAGGTGATGATGGCGGAAAACTATGTGTCACGGGGTGGAAAGAGACAGGGTGATATTTGGGAGCGCAAAATATAAGCGTTTCTTCCGGGCGGCTGTTTTACAGAGAGTTGAGAAGTACGACATCTCAACTCTCTATCATC
>JAITVS010000248.1 GCA_031285685.1 Tannerella sp. | reverse complement strand
AATATTTAGTTTTCTTGTCAAAACATTTGGTTGCATATCCACCCCCGGCAGAAACCCCAATAATTCCGTAGCGTTTCCAACCCACTCCGGTTTCTCTGTTGACACAATTCCGGCAATGGCAGCCAGCACCGGATCGGGCGGCTGTTTCCATAATTCTGTTTCCGTTTTCGTTAACTCCCACAAACACAGCGCCCGATTAAAGTTAAGATACAACTTCTGATCCTGTTGGTCACGCCCGACCACTTCCAATACCGCTTTATTGTCTGTGCGTTTTTCCTTTAATAAAGTAAATGCTCCATCAGCCGCCCCCAGTAGTCCGGTACTGCCGGAGATCATTTCCATACTGTCAGCAGATTCCATTTTTCTGGTGTGATGGACTACCAACAACGCAATATTATGGGTATCGCTAAATCGTTTTAAATTTGCAACAATTTCATAATCCCCGGCATAACTGAACTTGTCCCCGCCCGCTTCTCTGACCTTTTGAAAGGTATCAATGATAATCAGCCTTGCATCCTTATGCGCCGTCACAAACTCATTGAGCTGTTCACTCAATCCGTTATTCAATGTTTTGGCACTGGTCGCAAAATAAAAATGTTCACTGCCCTCCATGCCAAACATTTTAGATAATCTTTTCTGCAACCGACCGTAATCATCTTCCAATGCCAGATACAATACCGTTCCCTGACGTACCGGATAATTCCATAAGGGCAGTCCCATACTCACATGATAACCAAGCTGTGCTACAAAAAAAGATTTGCCAATCTTCGGCGCTCCGGCAAAGAAATACATTCCGTTATACAGCAAATTTTCTATCACTGGTATTTTGGGCGGATAAATATGATCATAAAGTTCCGTCATGGAGATGGTCTCTAAATTATCTTGCCCGGATTGCTCCGGGCAGACAACATCAATTTTTACTGCTTGTTTATTCCTTTCTGATTGATTTTTTCCATCGTTGTTTATGGTTTGCTGATTGCCTTCTATCAGCATGTCTGATATACTTTTATTGAGATTTTTATTACCTGACGACTGTTTCACATCTGCGCCAACAGATGAATTTGAAACGGTCGTTTTTTCTTTTTTGTTCATGCATTTTCTCCCTTTAATCCATTCATGGTTTCCGCTATCAACTGCAAAGTATAGTGAAATTCCTCACTGATTTCCCCGCTATCTTTGATTCGTTTCAGTTCCTCATACATTTCTGCCATCTGATTGCGCAACGCTTTATAAACCCGCGGATTTCCTTGTACTACCACATCCCGACACAACAACCGCCGTGTGATGTAATCCTGTTTCGTCAAACCGGACAGCCGGACACAATCATCAATTAACTTGCCTTCCTCATCCGATACCCGAAACCCTACTGTGATATTTCTCCAACGTCCTTTATTGTCCACATTCTTGTCCATTTATTTTTCCTCCATTCTTTCAATATCCAGTTTATCCGCCATTTCTGTCTGTTTCGTGGGAAACAAATGTGCATACCGATAGGTAATTTTTATACTTTCATGACCGACGCGCTCGGCAATCGCCAAAGCCGTGAAGCCCATCTCAATCAGCAATGAAATATGTGAGTGCCGGAGGTCATGAATTCTGATTCGCTTTACACCTGCTTCGTTTGCTCCCCTGTCCATTTCATGGTGTAGATAATGCTTGGTAACTCGGAACAATCGCTCATCTGCCTTTATTTCATACAGCATACTGATATATTCCTTTATTTCTTCACATAAAAACTTGGGCATTTTGATAACCCGATTGCTTTTAGGGGTCTTAGGACTCGTAATTACGTCTCTGCCCTTTAATCTTTGATAAGATTTATTAACGGTTACGGTAAAACGTTCAAAATCAAAATCATTTGATGTTAAAGCAAGCAGTTCTCCCACCCGCAGTCCACACCAGTAAAGCATCTCGAAAGCGTAATAGGAAAGCGGTTTGTCCATCATCACATCTGCAAATTTTAGATATTCTTCTTTCGTCCAGAACAGCATTTCCTTGTGATCCTCACTGCCCATCGTTCCCGCTCGCTGTGCCGGATTGCTCGTCAAATTGTAAAACCGAACCGCATGATTGAAAATAGCGCTTAATTGGCTATGTATGGTTTTCAGATACGTAGGAGCAAAAGCACCGCCCTTTTCATCCCGGTATTCTAACAACTGATTTTGCCATGCGATTATATCTTTAGGCTCAATTTCGTTCATCTTTCGCCATCCGAAAAAAGGCAGTATTTTACTTCTGATCACATGACTTTTTGATTCCCATGTATTTTCCTTTACTCGCCTCTTTTTATCCGTTTCGTAGATTTCAAAGAAACTGGCAAAGGTCATATCCAGTTTTGTTTCCTGCTTCATCATGGATTCTCTTTCCCATGCGATTGCTTCCCGCTTGGTGGCAAATCCTCTCTTTTGGGTCTGTTTCCGCTCTCCCCGCCAATCGGTAAAGCGGTAGAGTACGCGCCATGTCCCGGTGGCATTCTCCTTATAAACTGCCATAAACTCACATCCTTTCGGTGATATGTTAACTTGATTTATACCCGTATTTCTTTAATTATTTTGTTCCCCGTAGCATACCTTTTTACGGAAATAATTAGTATTCACCCGCCCGGTCACAATCAAGTAACCTCTTGAACGTAATTCCTCATTTAATTCCCGAACGATCCTATAGGCATAAGATTTTGATACTCCTAATTCTTTCGCAACATCCGCAACACTCATAAAGGTCTGATTGCTCATATATTTTTTTCCCTTCTTTTTTAAATATTTACTGCCGTTTTGCCTTGCATTTTCCTGACAAGTTGCCTTGCTTGGTACTTTGTCGTTTTCCTTTCCTTGACAGGCTCTCTCTTTTAAAAGTTCATCGCCTGTTTCCCCGGTTCTGGTATCTGCTTGGACGGTCATTCTTTTTTCGCTTAAACAGTTTTGCTTAGTTACATATTGTATGATACTAAACAATTATAGTTAAGTCAATAGGTTTTCAAAAAAATATTAACTTTTTTTGTTTAGTTTATATTTGCTATTCTATTTTAC
>JAITVS010000239.1 GCA_031285685.1 Tannerella sp. | reverse complement strand
TTCGGCTTTCAGCTCTTCCACTATAGAATCCAAAACTCCATTAATAAATGTACCACTCTTAGGAGTACTGTAATATTTTGCAGCATCTATATACTCATTAAGTGTAACACTGATAGGTATCGTCGGAAAATTCATAATTTCAGCAAGTGCTACCTGCATAATAACCAGATCCATATTTGCCACACGTTCAGACTCCCAGTTTTTCATATGTCTGTTTATACGTTCACGATATTCCTCACCATGTAACAGGGTCTGGCGAAACAATTTAATAACATAATCATAATCATCATTGCTATTAAACATCGGCATCAATTCCTGCTCACTACCCGCATCCTCATCAAAACGTTTAATCGTTTTTATTACAAACGACTCTATAATATCAACATCTTCATTCCAATAGATACTTTTCTCTTCAAGATAGTCCTCCACAAATTCATTATTAGAAATAATACGCTTGAAAACCAGGCGCCAGAATTCCTTATCTGTTTCATAACTATCTTCCTCATTTTTCAGATAATTTGTATATATATCGGAAGCGGTTATCATATCAAGGATTTTTTTGACAAAATCCAGATCATCCGCCCATGAGAGACCATGTTCTTTAGCGTACTTTAATAAACTTTCGTTTTTAGAGATCTGATCCGCCAAACGATTATTTTGCATACGCACATCCGGATTACGTTCTTCATCCGTAGGACGATACTTATTACGTTTTAACTCTATCATACGTTCATACATATGAGTGGCATCAACAATCAATAATAGAAAATAATGGTACAGGTCATAGGAACGTCTCAGACTCAAAAGTAACTCATTTTCCGCCACTTTCAGATCCTTAGACCCTTTCTGATAGTATGCATATACTATTTGCAATACTTTTATGCGGATTAAAATTCGATTAATCATTATTAAAAAGAACAGGTATATATCAATATTCGGGCACGAAGATAGCATTTATTCCCTGAAAACTGCAAGTTTTTGGGAAAATACTTGTTTTTTTAATAAAAAATTTACATATTTGAAGTCAAATTCGTTAATGAGAGGAGGAAATGACTATGGAAGATTTGACTAACAAAACGAGCGGAGGCCTTGGGGACAAAGAAATTGTATATTCCAAAGCCATAAAAGCGGGAAAGCGGATTTATTATCTGGATGTTAAAAAAAACC
The DNA here is from genome assembly GCA_031285685.1 of Tannerella sp. Classification (GTDB taxonomy): domain Bacteria; phylum Bacteroidota; class Bacteroidia; order Bacteroidales; family Tannerellaceae; genus Tannerella. The sequence continues at coordinate 3,328 of JAITVS010000239.1, read as the reverse complement.
TGAAAGAAGATTTATTCATTGCTATCACCGAAAGTAAAAGAAATCAAACAAAAGAAGGTGAACCTGTAACATTTGAAAAACACAAGATTTTTCTATATAAAGAAGATTTTGACAAATTTATGGATGGCATGAGCGAGATTATACGTTACATAAAGGAAAAGAATGCAACTTCTTCCTTTACAGAGCATTCCAAAGATGAAAATTCACCATCAAATGTTGCAGAAGCAAAAGAAGAATAAACCGTTATTTTTCAGGAAAATAATCAAAAAAAAGTGGGATAGACCGAATAAAGATATCCCACTTTTTTTCTGAATAAATCGTACTGCTTTTCGTACTGCTTTATGCCGGGTGAATTGCCTCAGTGGGACAAGCATCTGCGCATGATCCACAATCTGTACACATTTCCGGGTCGATATGATAGATATCACCTTCCGAAATAGCATTAACCGGGCATTCATCAATACATGTGCCACAAGCAATACAATCTTCACTAATTACGTAAGCCATAATCTTTTTTTGTTTAATAATTAATACTTTGAGTTTTCCGGCAATAAAGAAACCTTTATCTAACCATTTCTAAATTTACTCGCAAATATATATCATTTTTTTTACATACGAGTAAGATTCGTTATTTTTTTGGAAAAAGCAATATCTTAGCCATTCCTCCGTTATTAGTTGTAAAATATTATACGTTTGGAAAAGATAGTCTATATACTTATATTCATTTTATCTGCATTTCCGTCATTTGCACAAAAGCAAAAAGTGCAAAACCGGCCATATGCAGACTATAGATTGTATCATTTCGGATTTCACGTGGGTATCCATACTCAGGATCTTATATTGACAAACAACGGAATGACAGCGCCTAACGGTGAAACATGGTTTGCAGAAATACCCAATTATTCCCCGGGGTTCAGTGTCGGTGTCATAGGCGATCTGTTCCTTAATCCCTATATGAATCTTCGCATTACGCCAACGATTCATTTTGGTGATAGAACCGTATATTTCAAAGAGTTGGCCGGTGAAGAGGAAAAACGTGTAAGTGTAAGATCCAATTACCTGTCAATTCCCTTAGATGTAAAAATATCATCTATGCGACTAAATAACTATCGCCCCTACATTATCGGAGGGGTATACGGAGCCATTGATCTCGGAAGAAAGAAAGGCAATCCGTTATTACTAAAACAGTTTGATTACGGCCTTGAGTTTGGCTTAGGATGCAATATTTATTTGCCGTTTTTCAGGTTAGCTCCCGAAATAAAATTCAAATTCGGGTTAGCTGACATGCTGGAAAAAAATCGTGATGATCTGATAAATGAAGCGGATAAAATTTACACAAACTCCTTGTCCAAAGCAACAACACGTATGATCGTTCTTACATTCAATTTCGAATAACCAGTTCGAAAAAAATGTATACGGCAGGAGAAACTAATACAACACTGTCAAACCGGTCAAAGACTCCCCCGTGACCCGGTAAAATATTCCCCGAATCTTTTACTCCGTAAGTCCGTTTAATCAAAGACTCGATCAAATCCCCCCATGTTGCCGAAACTACGGTTATTACGGCAAATGCAAGCCAGTAATACCATGCCATTTCTGTGTAAAAGCGGGAAAATACGAGTGAGGCAACAATGACAACTGCTAATCCGCCAAAAAAACCTTCCCATGACTTGAGTGGTGATATGCGCTGAAATAAACGATGTTTACCTTTCCAGGATCCGATCAGATAAGCTCCAGTGTCATTCAACCAGATAAATACAAAAATCATCAATACCGGCAACGGATTATAAACAGCCGACTGCATATAGGGTATAAAACACAGCAAAGACAAAAGACCGGCGCAATAACATTGGGAAAAACAAATCAATCCCCAATGGGTAACCGGATTACTATTCCGCATATACAGACCTGAAATAAGCAATATCAGTACTATTATTATATAAGGAATATAAATTTCATAGCCTACATAATCGCCTGCATATAAGCACGATGAAACAAACAAATACATACCTCCGAATATACCCAGACAACGCTGCCACATCACCCCTTCATACTTAGTCAATGCATAAAATTCATGTATAAGGAATCCGATTATTGCACTGAAGATTCCTGCGAACAATAACGGATGCACGCAAATGGCAGCTACAATAACAACTACAAATAAAATACCGGTAAGGGTCCTTTGTATAAGATTTTTCAAGGTAAACGATTTTATCTCAGCCTGTTTCTACTCTTTATTTTCGCCATTTTGCTTTCCCATAATTTCCTCACTGCGTGATACCCATGGTCGCTTACCAAAAATATGTTCCACATCTTCAGTGTATATAACCTCTGATTTAAGCAATAGCTCTGCAAGTTGATTATGACTCTCTCCATTTTCCGATAGAATCCGCTTGGCGCGTTCATATTGTTCATTTACAATACCCTGTACTTCTTCATCAATCAACCGGGCTGTATCTTCACTGTAAGGCTTAGTAAAACCCCAGTCCTGACCTGTCGAATCATAATAGTTCAGATTCGGTAATTTCCGGCTCATTCCAAAATACACGACCATTGCATAAGCCTGCTTTGTCACACGTTCCAGATCATTTGACGCACCTGTCGAAATCTCATGAAGGAATAATTCTTCAGCAGCACGACCACCTAATGTCGCACACATTTCATCAAGCAATTGTTCACGGGTTGTTATCTGGCGTTCTTCAGGAAGATACCATGCAGCTCCAAGCGCTTTTCCCCGCGGTACAATTGTAACTTTAACCAGCGGATTCGCATGTTCCAGAAGCCAGCTTAAAGATGCATGTCCGGCCTCATGAATAGCAATACTTCTGCGTTCACTATCCGTCATTATCTTACTACGCTTTTCAAGTCCTCCGACAATACGGTCAACAGCACTCATAAAATCTTCTTTCTGAACGGACTTCTTACCGTTTCGTGCAGCGATCAAAGCAGCTTCATTACAAACGTTGGCTATATCAGCGCCGGAGAAACCCGGAGTCTGACGTGCAAGAAAGTCCGTATCCACACTGGAATCTATCTTGATCGGGCGAAGATGAACTGCAAAAATTTCTTTTCTTTCATTCAAATCCGGCAAATCGACATATATCTGACGGTCAAAACGTCCGGCACGCAACAACGCTTTATCAAGCACATCCGCGCGGTTTGTTGCCGCGATGATAATCACGCCTTCGTTTACGCCAAAGCCGTCCATTTCTACCAGCAACTGATTCAGCGTTTGCTCGCGCTCGTCATGACCGCCGCCCAAGCCCGCGCCGCGCCTGCGACCTACGGCGTCTATTTCGTCTATGATGATGATGCTGGCAGGGTTGCG
>JAITVS010000193.1 GCA_031285685.1 Tannerella sp. | reverse complement strand
AGAAAACAAATATTCAAAGAGCGATGAAGGTCAGGTCTACACCTGGGCTTCTGGTACATACGATGGGAAAAATCGCCATCGCATTCATTTATCTAATTTTTTAAATACTGATTCGCATTGTTAATAGAATTGTATTGTTACAATAATCAAATTAAAAATTTGAATGTGGGTAAAAAGCCGTTCCTGATAGAGCTGATTTGCCAACGGAATCAATTAGATATGTTGAATGTAAGCGAATGCAACTCATTGATGGAGTTGGATTGCGGGTATAATTCATTTTCAGGTACCGCATTGAATGATTTATTTGAAACATTGCACAGCAATAGTTTACCAGAAAAAAAAATCATTGATTTGGGTTATGATAATCCTGATACATTCAACTTTAGTATTCCCCATAGTAAGGGCTGGTTAGTATATCCTTTCGATGAATATGGAGAGTATGAAGAAGATGAAGAGATAGAAGGCGACGAGTAAGCATGCCCGCTTCCGGCAAAGTTGAACAGGCTCAAAAATCCTATTGAAGTTTTCTATTGGTGTGAAGTGAATAAACAGAAAAAAACGTATTTTTGTACCTGTTAAACAGAATATCGTAAAAAGAATATGGAAGACTTATCATCAATAGAAACAGCTTATTTTGCATCCGGTTGCTTTTGGGGAACGGAATATCATTTTCTGAGAGTCGAAGGAGTTCTTTCAACAACAGTCGGATTTATGGGAGGCCATGTCGATAACCCGACATACAAAGAGGTCTATACTGATACAACCGGCCATGCCGAAGTGGTAAAAGTTGAGTTCGATCATACCCGGACTTCGTATGAAGAATTGGTTCGTCTCTTTTTTGAGACACATGATTTTACACAGACTGACGGTCAGGGGCCGGATATCGGTACACGCTATCGTTCGGTTCTTTTTGTTGTGGGCGAAACTCAAGCCGCTGTCGCCCGTAAATATGTCGATCTGTTGACACAAAAAGGCTATCAGGTTGCGACAAAGATTGAAATGGCATCAACCTTTTATCCCGCGGAAGAATACCATCAGCAATACTACGATAAGACCGGCGGTACTCCTTATTGTCATATCTACAGGAAGATATTTTAAATATAAAATTTTGCCACAAATTAAATACCTATTTGAGAAATTAGGATTAAGCAAAATAAGTAGTAATGTATTTTTGAGTATGTTCTGAAAAGTATTCTGATGAAGAGGAACCTGATTGCTTTGTATCTGATCAAATTATCCAAGTGGTTTTCGCTGGTGATGCCGATTATTGTGCTTTTCTACCAGGATCATGGGTTGGATTTGCAGGATATTTTTATTCTGAAAAGTATCTTTTCTGTCGTTGCGGTAACGCTTGAGATACCTTCGGGTTATATGGCGGATACCTGGGGGCGGAAAAAATGTTTAGTACTTGGGAGTATTCTGTTTTTTGCAGGTTATCTGTGCTATGCTTTTACGGATACGTTTGCCGCGTTTATCTTTGCGGAAATTTTGCTGGGGATAGGATTGACGCTTGTAAACGGTACCGATTCCGCATTGCTTTATGATACGGCGGAATATTATAAACAGGAAGATAAGTATCTCCTTTATGAAGGAAGGGTGACGATGATCGGAAATTTTGCAGAAGCGGCGGCGGGTATTATCGGTGGTTTTCTGGCAGTTTATTCTTTGCGTTATCCTTTTTACGGACAGGTTTTTGTCGCTTTTATCGGAATACCTGCGGCATTTGCTCTGAAGGAGATTTCTTTATCTAAAAAGCATAAGAACCGGTTTGCCGAAATCGTGAAAATCATCAGGTATTCGCTTTTTGAAAACAAACAGTTGTGTTATAATATAATGTTTTCCGGTATAATAGGATCGGCTACTCTAACGATGGCATGGCTGATACAACCTGTACTTATACAGATAAATATGCCTACCGAATACTTCGGTATTATATGGACTGTTCTGAATCTTACAGTCGGATTTTCGGCGCTGTTCTCCGACCGGTTGGATCGTCGGTTGGGGATGAAAAAAACATACGCCCTGATTTTGGTTTTTATTGTCGGAGGTTATGTGACCTTGGCTTATAGCCTGAATTATACAGGTCTTGTCATATTGCTGGTTTTCTATATTATCCGCGGTTTCGCTACACCTATACTGAAGGGGTATATCAATCAGAACTCGTTTTCCAATATGCGTGCAACAGTACTTTCTATCCGTAATTTTGTCATACGTCTTGTCTTTGCGGCTATGGCTCCATTTGTCGGATGGCTTAGCGACACGTATTCTTTGCAGACGGCTTTATTGATTTCTGCTGTTATTATATTTATACCAGGAGCGTTTTTTCTTGTATTGCAGTTAAGAAAGTGAGGTGGTATTCAGGGATTCGAAAATATTGTCCCATTTATTATACAAAGCCTCGACCGAGGGAAACAGGATATTTGCTCCTGCGTCAATAAGTACGGAGTCGGGCAGGGGGCCTGTATTGACGGCAATCACAAATAATCCGGCAGCGCGTGCGGCTTCTACTCCGAGTGGAGCATTTTCTACGACAATCGCTTCATCAGGTGTTAATCTTCCCTTTTTAAGTGCGGTAAGGTATGGTTCCGGATCGGGTTTTCCCTTTGTTACATCAAATGCCGTGATCATTTTTTCACGAATAAAGATTCCCGGAAAATCATTGTTCAGACGATCTAATAAGGATGGTTGTCCGGAGCCTGTTACAAGCATGGCGAATAATCCGTTTTCAGCCACCTTATGCAATAATTCAGCACTGCCTTTCATCGGTGAAACGACAGGACATAAGCTAAATGCTTCCGTTTTTTCCTGATAGATTCGTTTTCTCTCATCCGCACAAACGTTTTTGTCTTCACGTTTGGATATAATGTCGATCGTGTCGTCACCGGTACGTCCTTCGTGCATGTAAGCTTCTTCTTTGGTCATGTCGAATCCGTGCAATCGCATTATTTTTGCCCATGATTGCGCATGATTCGGCATGGAGTCGTACAGTACACCGTCCATATCGAAAAGCACGGCTTTAAGAGTGAATTTTTTATAACCGTTTTCTTTGATATATTTTTTTATCGCCTGATTTGTCGTATTCATTTGTTTATATGTGATTTTAGTTTTTCCATGAAACGTTTTGTCTCCTCCTCCTCTTCCGCAGCAGGGCTCCATGGTGCCATATTTTCCGGAGATAACGGAGCAAACGGGCCTTGCTTTATTTCGTATACCACGCTTCCGGATTCCAATACGATAAGCGTATGCCAGACATCACAGGGTATTTCTCCTCCGTAAACGCCGGCTTTCGGGTCGAGTATGATCTGTTCCGTAATATTTCCATCATCATCGAATAAGAAGAGCGCCGCACTTCCTCGTAACATCAGAAATACTTCGTTTTTATCCGGATTTTTATGGCGATGCGGACGCAAATATGTATTAGGTTCCATCGCATTAATAAGCCTGTTGATCGGATCATCCAGCGATTCGTGGAAGTTATGGTTCATTCTGAGACGTGGAGATAGTTTTGCCTTTTCTGTTGTCTCATCCAATAATTTTTTATCAATCAGTTTCATATGTACAAAAATTTATTTTTAACACTAAGGTAATATAGAATTGCTTTACGCTTCGCTAAGCGACCGTTGGTTCACTTTTTTAGTTAACTCGCCTTCGCTCGTTGACCTTCGGTTCATCGCCAAAGGCGATACATTTATAAGGTTCGTTTCATATGGATCAGTAAATTAATTTACGGTTTGTATTTGGATTTTTGCAAAATGTCCTGTGCATCGTTATTATTCATCAATTCTTCACAGGTTGATTTTGTTTGTTTCATATAACGCTCTACAATTCTATATCCGATGAAGTTTCCAAGATTGCCGGGAGCCTCTTCGGAGATAAACAAAGAAGGCGCAGCCTGGAAATATTTGGAAGTAGTGACGATATCAGGACTGTACAGGTGTTGGCGTTCGATGATCGAAGTCCATAATGCCGATTCGAAATCTTTGCACCATCTGTATTCAGTATCCGTGAGCGACATGATGTTCTGATAATTGTAATCATGTCCGACCTGTGTCAGTATATATATGATCTTTCCTTCATAGATCATCCTTTCCAGTAAAACATTTTCTTTTCCCTGATAAGGAAATTCCGATTTGATCCATACTCCAAGCCCGTCCTTTACAATACGCTCCGGAATCATGCTTTTACGCTGGAAATCATAGAAAAAATCCTCATACAAAGGATAGTCGTACCCCATGTATTTATCAATAGAGCAGGATAGCAGACCGTCTGCAACAATCATATTTTGCTGTAATCCGGATATATGCATGTATATGGCAGGAACAGGCATGGACGGGAATAGTTTTTTTAGTTGCTCAAAACCGTAAGAGTATTCTTTTTCGACAATTTTTACTGCTGATGAATCCGCAGAATAAAAAGTTATTGCATCTTGATACAAGGATTTAAGCGTTGGTTCGGAGTAATAGTTAATCATGTAATCAAAAAATGCGGAAGTATCACTATTGTTTGTTTGAAATAATGCCTTACCAAGCATTTCCAACATTTGTGGATACTCTTTCTTTAATTCTTTTAGCATCATAGCATCATCAGAATCGATCCACCTGAATAATGCGGAATCGAAACGGTTAATATGTATGTTATTAGTATCATCTATCATTCCGAATGATTTGCGGTTGCATCCGCAGAGAATGAATGTCATTACGAAAACTGATAACGAAACAATTCTAAACCTCATGAATATGTGTATTGTAACTAAAATAAAAACGTATGTTATGTGTAAATATTGTAAATAG
>JAITVS010000153.1 GCA_031285685.1 Tannerella sp. | reverse complement strand
ATATTTTTAAATGGAATATAAATGGCTGATAATTATCCAGAAATGTATATTCGGCAGAGAAAAACTCACGAAAAGAGAGTAAAAACAGGTTGTTTTTGCCGGAAAAATCCGGAATGAGCAACAAAAAAATAGGTTAGGACGTCTTGTCCTAAAATAGCTTTACTGAATCGGTGCAAGGTGCAAGTGCATCTATATATAGATGCACTTGCACCTTGCACCGATAATTAAAACGCTGATAATCAGATGGGATATTTTTTCAATTTTTCTGTGTTGGATCGAAAAATAAGCCGTATATTTGCATCGTAGTTTTATGCAGTCATGGGATGGACAAACGTGGTCAAAGCAGTTCTTTGAATCCGCTCCAAATCGTACCCCATAGTACGAAACATAAATGTAAATCGCTGTATTAGAACGATTTTCTACTTATACTTTAAATACCAACAGTATCAGTGGATAATTCGGTTTCAGTTGCTGTAATCCAGCAAAAGAGAACGATTACGGGAACTGTTGTTGATAAAATCGGTGAACCGGTTATTGGCGCCAATGTTGTGGAGAAGGGGACGACAAATGGTATTATAACGGATATTGACGGAAGGTTTACGATTAATGTGGAAAATAATGTAACATTAAAAATATCTTATATCGGATATGTGACACAGGAAATTACACCGGGAAATCAGTCCCAGTTAAATATTGTCTTATTGGAAGACTTACAGGCGCTGGACGAAGTCATAGTCATTGGATACGGAACTGCGCGCAGACAGGACTATACAGGTTCTGTCAGTTCGGTTAAACTGGAAAATTCGGCTATGTCCGTATTACCGAACCTGAATGTGCTGGAAACATTAAAAGGAAATGTTGCAGGCGTGAATATCGGAGCGACCGGTTCTTCCGGTGAAGATCCTTCTATGTTGATACGTGGTCAGAATTCCATTAACGGATCGAATGACCCGTTGATTGTTCTGGACGGAGTTATTTTCATGGGTAAGATAAGCGATATAAATCCGAATGACATCGCCAGCATTGATGTTTTAAAAGACGCTGTATCATCGGCTGTTTATGGATCGAGAGCTGCAAATGGTATTATTGCTATTTCAACTAAAAAAGGACATTCCGAAAAGCCGATGATCACATTAAATACTTCCTTAGGCTTTCATGTGTGGCAGGATGAGCCGAAAATGATGAATGGAGAAAGATGGCTGAGGCAGGTGAATGATGTGGCAGGCAATACACCCGGATCAACCAGCGTTCTTACTGCAAAAGAGCTGGATAATTATAATAATGGTTCGGAAGTTAGTTGGCTGGATGAAGTATCCAGAACAGGAACGGTACAGGAATATCAGCTGGCTGTTTCGGGCTCGGCAAAAGGCCTTAATTATTATTTGTCAACTTCATACAATGACCATAAAGGAATTATCAGAGGAGATGATTATAACCGGATCTCTATTCTGGCAAAAATAAATGCGGATATTACCTCCTGGTTGAATATCGGAGTTGATGCAAGTTTTTCCCGCAGGGATTATCCGGAGTTCATTGCAAATATGACGAGTGCCCAGACTTCCGGTCCCTATAGTGTCATGTACCGGGATCAGGAGGGAAACCTGGAAAGATGGCCCAGAGAGCTGGGGACTGAAAATCCGTTATGGGGGGTGTCTGACGGAACAACGGAAAAAAATGGATATCCGTAAAAATTTCCGTCTGAATACATATGCGGTTGTCAGTCTTCCTTTTGTAAAAGGATTGAGTTATCGTTTTCATTTCCTTCCGAATCTGGATCAGAACCGTCAGGGGGCTTTTTATTATGAGAATTATTACATCACAGAAGGTGCGGGTGACGACAGATATACTCCGGCTGCAATACAAAGCCTTTTATCCAAAGCCAATGGGTATTTATTGAACAGTCAGACCTATAGCTATGTGATTGATAATATCATTAATTATAAGAATCTGTTTGGCGCACATTCGGTAGAAGCTACATTGGTTGCAACCCGGGATTATTCCAAATATAACCTGGTCAGGACAACCGGTTCTGATTTTTCCGGAAACGGAAATACAACATTGGGTATGTGGGGACTACATAAAGCAACCGTGCAAAAAACGGATCTTTACGGAACGTCCGCGCCTTATGGTGGAACAAGACGTACAAATATAGGTTATCTGGGGCGTGCCAGTTATTCTTATAACGGAAAGTATTATTTGACCGGATCCATCCGTCGGGATGGCGCTTCCATATTCGGCGCTAATAATAAGTGGGGAACGTTTGCAGCAGTAGGGGTGGCCTGGAGGATTACCGAAGAAAAATTCATGGAGCGTGTAAAATACATGGATAATTTGAAATTGAAATTTTCATGGGGACAGAATGGAAATCAGGGAATCGACCCTTATGTGACTTTATCATAGGTGTCAAATGGTTCAACAGGCGGTATCCGTTATCAGTTTTCCAATACCGGAGAGAAAATATATTATGGCCTTGTGCAAACATCTCTGGGAAATCAGGATTTGGGATGGGAGAGCACGGATGCTTATAATATAGGTATTGAGTCTGCCTGGTTGAAAAACCGTTTGTTCGCTGATGTGGATTTTTATGTGTCAAAAACGCATGACCAGATTTTTAAACGTACCATTCCCATTATGACGGGGTTCAGTTCCATTACTACTTCTATGGGGCAGGTAAACAATACCGGTATTGAAGTAACATTAAGATCTCTTAATATCAGCAGACCGGATTTAAGCTGGATGACTACACTTACTTTCTGGAAAAATAAGAATAAACTGGTTAAACTTTATGGAGAAGACCTGGATGGAGACGGTAAAGAAGATGATGATATTGCGAATTCGCTGTTTATCGGAAAATCATTGGGAGCCATATACGGCTACAAACAAATAGGAATAGTACAGGAAGATGATGTAGAATATATGAAGTTAACAGGTGCAACACCCGGGACTCCCAAATATGCGGATCTGGATGGCGTTCCGGGTATTAGCGGAGATGATCGGACCATATTAGGATATGGAAAGGAAAATTTCCGATTAAGCATGGGGAATACTCTTCAATACAAAAACTTTGAATTATATGTGCTGGTATCCGGTGTTTTCGGCGGAAACAATCATTATCTGAAATCAAATCCGCGTGCTTTTCTGACGAGTGGAACCGGTATGTATAAGGATAATATGCAATACAAACCTTACTGGACACCGGAAAATCCCAGTAACGTATATCCGTCGGCTCAATTTGCCGGTGACGGTCGTTTTCTCGGTTTGCAGTCGCGTGCTTTTGTCCGTATACAGGACCTGTCCTTATCTTATACCTTTGATGCACCCTGGGTGAAATCTGCCAATATAAATATGTTGAAAGTTTTTCTTGCCGCAAAAAACCTGGCGACATTTACGGATTGGGATGGCTTTGATCCGGAAACAGGAATCCGTTTCCGTGATGGAGCAGATAAATTACCTCTTGCGTCATCCTATTCTTTAGGATTAAATATTAGCTTTTAATGTGAAATATATAAATAATTCAGAAAATGAGAACAATAAAATATATATCGAAGATGATCATCATGACCTTATTCATAAGTCTGTTCGGCTGCAATGATGATAAGTTTCTGAGAGAGAATCCGTCAACGTTTTATACGACTGAAAATATCTATTCAACATCGGAGCAGGTAGATCAGGTTCTGGTCTCCATCTATTCTTATCTGAGGGATTTAAGAATAAATCCCGGCGAATCCGCATGGATTTTTGATTTAAAGGGAAAAGGCACCGATATGTATGATGTGGCAAATATCCGCAAAGGAAGTACATTCAGTGATTATAGTTCCATCAATCCCAACCATACAACCTTTAAGGAAGTATATGCTGCCTGGTATACCGTTATTTCGCGTGCTAATATGGCTGTTTATGCGGCTTCTTTACCTCAGATAACCTGGGCCTCCGAAACGGAAAAAGCATATGTGGTAGGACAAGCCCGCTTTTTTCGTGCCTATGCCTATATGAATCTGGCAGAGTTGTTCGGAGGTGTGCCGATTGTTACGGAGATAGCAACTGCCCCGCGTTATGATTATGCCCGTGCGACGAGACTGGAAACATACCGGTATGCAATAGAGGAAATGGAAGCAATAATAAATGATATTCCGGAAACTACCGTTAGCGGAGGGAGACTTATCCGGGGCGCTGTTCAACATTATCTGTGCGAATTGTATCTTGCCATGGGTACACAACTGAATGAGGAAGGTAAGGCGGGGGATGCCCAATCCGCATTTACTAATTCTGTCAGGTATGCTGACATGGTGATAGACGGAGGGCTTTATTCATTGATGAATACCCGTTTTGGGACACGTAGGGAAGATGATTCTTTTTCTCTTGATATAAGACCCGGCGGAAGCGCTGCAGCTGATGTCGTAGATACGATTTGCTTTCAAACAAATCATTACTGGGATTTGTTTCAGGATGGAAATATAAATTATCAGGATGGGAATAAAGAGTGCGTCTGGGCTATTCAGATTGATTATGATGCATATAGAGCAGAAGATACGAAATCAAAGCTGAATTATTCGCGGGCATTCGGACCTATATTACGTGATGTTGTTACGGAATGGATTGCCGGTATGCTTGAAGATATCGGAGGGAGAGGGATTTCACAGATCAATCTTACGATGTATGCCCGTGATGGGATTTATGAAGGTAAATTCGGAGAGGATATCCGGAATTCGGATGCTGTATTCCGCCGCCGTTTTAAAGGAAATGTGCCCGGGTCTCCATATTATTTGAAAGATATACCCTGGGAAGCAATGTATAATAAAGCGGAAGACGAAAATACAAATATGTTGAATCGCAGTTCTATCTATCCGATATCCTGCAAGATTTTTACGGATCGCTATTTGGGATTGGATGCCGGCGAAAACAGGAGTAATTTATTCCGGGATGATTACTATATTCGCCTGTCTGAAACAATTCTTCTTCGCGCAGAGGCAAAACAACGCAATGGCGATAAAACCGGAGCTGCGGCGGATATCAATTTGCTAAGGGCACGTGCACAAGCTACTTATATGGTAACGGCCGGAGATATGGATGATGCTTTTAATATGATCCTGGATGAGCGGGCAAGAGAACTTATTTATGAAGAAAATCGCTGGAATACCTTGTTGCGGATGGGAAGTACGATTGCCGTCGATCGTATCCGTAAGTATGCGTTCTGGCCTGAGACGGCAGCTACGCTGACATTTAATTATAATTTGTGGCCTATTCCCCAGAGTGTGATTGATGTTAATAAGGATATCCCTCTGGAACAAAATCCTGGCTGGGTAAACCGGTAAATATTATATATAATATCATAATTGTATGGAAATTAAAATGAATCGATTGGTTATTGTTTTGTCCTTGATTTTAGGATTTTCGAATGTTCTTTATGCCAAAAATAAAGCGGAAAGAGAACAGTGGTTTATGGATCTGGGTTTTGGTATGTTTATTCATTGGAGTTTTGACTCGCAGGTTGGCGCTGTGATCAGTCATTCGATGGCAGGCGCATCAAAAGATTACCTGGATCGGTTTGTAGACGAGTTGCCTCAGACATTCAATCCGAAGCATTTTGATCCGGAGGAATGGGCTGTATTAGCGAAGCTGGCCGGTATGAAGTATGTTGTTTTTACGTCCAAGCATCATTCGGGATTTTGCATGTGGAATACAAAAACAACTCCGTTTAATGTGATGAATACTCCGTGTAAAAGGGATCTGATGAAGGATGTGATAGAAGCGTTCCGGAAACAAGGGATTGCGATCGGAATCTATTTTTCTCCGGAGGATTTTCATTATCTTTATCGGCATGATCTTCCGATCGGACGTTTGCAGCATCCGCTCCATTATCCGGAAAATAATGAAGGCCTGATGGCATTGGATAAAGCGCAACTGAAAGAAATACTGACTGATTACGGAAAGATTGATATTATCTTTTTTGACGGACCGGCAGAAGGTTTGAAAGAATACGCCTGGCAATTACACCCGGATATCGTAGTGACGCGTGGAGAAATGGAAACTCCGGAGCAAAAACTTCCGGATCGTCCGGTTTCGGGCCCGTGGGAGGCCAATTTTACAATGGGAACGGATTGGCAGTATAAACCGACAAATGATCCGCATAAAACAGGTACACAGATTATTAACATGCTGATAGAGACTCGTGCCAAAGGCGGTAATCTTTTGCTGAATGTCGGACCGAAGCCAAACGGTGAAATTCAGATTGAACAAGATGCGTTACTTCGGGAAGTTGCATTATGGAATCTGGTAAATACGGAAGCGGTGCATGGAATAAAACCGTGGCAATTAATAAAGGAAGGTAATTTCTGGTTTACCATGTCCAAAGACGAAACTACAGTTTATGTTTTTGTTCCGGGAGGCGAAAGTTGGCCGTATGGAACCCGCAAGGATTTTATTTTTAAAACCTTAAAGGCTGACGATCATACAAAGATCAGTATATTGGGGTACGGCAGTGAACTGGTAGAATACAGGGAGGGGTTTGATGCTGCTATTTATTCTGTTCCGACTCCTTTAGGATTGGTTGTAAGCGCGGTAAACGGTCATCGGTTGTACACTAATAACAAATGGCCGAATCCGGTCGTGTTTAAGATTGAAAATGTGACTTATCGCCCCTTGGATGAAGCGAGAGAAAAAAGATCCGGAATAGACGGGGCAAAATAGGAAAAAACGATTAATTTTCAGGTTAAAAGTATAAAAATAGTAATAGCCAGACAAGGGTAATCGATTGATATTGGTAATGTATAAATAAAATCCTTTGTCTGGCTTTTCTTTTGTAGCTATCTGTCAAATAGCTTTCCTGATTACAAAACCCCTGCCCTTACTCTGCTTAAAGTTTCGGGGGTCATTAGGAGATAAGACGCAATGTGGGCAATGGAAGCACGTACGGCAATAGCAGGATATTCCCGGCAAAAACGTTCATAACGTTCATGAGAACTTTCAAAACGCCAGGAATCCGCTTTTCTTTGCGATATAACTAATTTGCGTTCCATCATACGACGATATTATTTAACGTGAGTTCGAAATAAGAAAAGGGTTAAAAAGTAGCATAACTGAGAATAATTGATTATATTTATAGTGTTAATTTACAAATAATTAATCAAATAATACAGTTATGCTAAGCACCAACGAAGTTATGGAAATATTCTATTTAATCGATGAATTTTCAAAAGAATTTGATATGACCCTCTCAAGATATCAATTAAGAGATGACAATAGCAAAAAACACAGAAATAAGCCTAATCGCCTGTCAGATAGTGAAGTGATGACAATACTGATTGCGTTCCATTTAAGCGGGATGAGGAATTTAAAACATTATTATCTGTTCTATGTTTGTAAACACATGAGAGGAGAATTCCCCCGATTAGTATCCTATAATCGGTTCGTGGAGTTGCAA
>JAITVS010000416.1 GCA_031285685.1 Tannerella sp. | reverse complement strand
TCCGTTTTCCGGAGCAAAAGTTACTTATGTGTCGGACAACGAAACCATCCCTCCTTTCTTCAGCAATAAGGATGGTTTGGCGAGGTGTATGAATAATAACCCCGGTTATACGGATTACTATAAGGTAGAACATGAGGATGACAGTTTGCTTGTAATTGATTCATCCTATGGGCGTGATGTCAGGGATGAAGGTATAAAAAATCATGCGGTTCTGTTTACGGATCGTTCAATTTATCGTCCGGGACAAACGGGGTATTTCAAGGCGATTTTATTCGAAACCTCCAAGAGTAATCAAAAAAAACTATTAACCGGAACATCCGTTAATATGCGGTTACTTGACGGAAACTGGCAGGTCATTTGGGAAAAATCGTTTGTGACAAATGAATTTGGCAGTATAAACGGTAGTTTTGATATACCTCAACATTTGTTGAATGGGCGAATGATCCTCGAATGTGATCGATATGGTCATGAGGAGATACGCGTCGAAGAATATAAACGTCCGACTTTCACCGTGACATTTGATCCGGTGGGAGGAAATATTCGTTTAAACGAAAAGGCAAAAGTTACGGCAAACGTAAAAGCGTTGGCCGGATATACGGTTGATCATGCGGATGTTCGATACCGGGTTGTTCGTCATATTCATTCTTATTCTTATTATGTTGGTCGCTTGTACTTGCCCTACAGACAAATGCAACGGGAGGTCGGGTCCGGTATTATGACGACTGACGATAACGGTAATTTTTCGGTTGAATTTGAAACTTGGGCGGATGATACGCAAGATGATCGAAAAGTATATACTTATTATGTAACAGCAGATGTAACTGATGTAAACGGAGAAACCCGAAGCGCTTCTGTAGATGTGCATGTCGGAAATTATCCGTTACTTATAAATACAAATCTGACGGATCAGATTTTAGTAGGACAATTGAACGATTATACGATTGAAACGACCAATTTGAACGGAGATTTTACCCCTGCAGCAGTCAAGGTGGAAATTGTACGGCTTAAAAGTCCTGAAAAGATTCTGCGGAAGCGAATTTGGGAGGATCAGGTTGATTTGCAGGCAATTTCTGAAGATGAATTTCGCCGGGATTTTCCGTTTGACGCTTACGGTGATGAGTTGAATCCGTCAGTCTTAGAGGACTTGGAGATTGTTGCGCAATATGATATTCACGTTGACGCGAAAAAGAAACTGGATTTTTCATCTTTGCAACACCCCGGCTATTATAGAATAAAATTAGTCGCAGACAACCAACTTGGAGTTGTGACAGATAAAACCTTGTACACTTATCTGGCAGGCGACCGGTCGGTACCGATTCCCGATATGACGAAATGGCTGACAGTCGTAAAGAATTCCGGAGAACCGGGTGAACAAGTCGAAATTCATATTGCAGGAGGAGAAGAAAATACATCTCTTTATTATGAATTGATCCACCGGAACCGCATAGTTGAGTCTAAATGGATGAAAGTCGGCAAAAAGCCGGAGAAGATTTGCTATACCATTAAAGAGGAGCATCGCGGAGGCTTTGATTTGCAATTCAACATGGTTCGTCATAACCGATTATATTCGGAGAATGTAAAGATAACCGTACCTTTTACAGATAAAATGTTGGATGTGAATCTGGTGACTTTCCGGGATCAGCTTTTGCCGGGACAAAATGAAACATGGACAATGAAAGTGAGTAATAAACAAGGACGCGGCGAACTTGCGGAAATTGTCGCTTCATTGTATGATGCTTCATTGGATCAGATCCGGCCACATCATTGGATCGAAATGTCTTCGGTTTATAGCCAAGAAAATTTCTTCTGGTGGCCGTATGGCTGGAATTTTGAAGTCATAAATAATTTGGCAAAAGTCCGTGCGAATGCTGTCAATTTACCCCAACAAAAGGCACGTCCGGCTTCTTTTACGGATATAAACTGGTTTGATGATTATTGGTATGCTATCGCTGTACATTCGGGACATGGATATGTTACATACCATAGCGAAGAAAAGGCAGATCTGGCCGTATCCGAGGACTATGATTTTGATGTTGATTATGACCTGCCACCGCCACCACCACCACCTGAACCTGAACCGGGAACTCTGGGGAGAGAAATGATCCATGCAAAAGGAGGAGTGAGAGAAGACAATCGTGATCTTGTACAAATCGTAGCCCGGAATAATTTCGATGAAACAGCCTTTTTTTATCCGGCGCTACGGACGAATGAAAAAGGAGAGGCGCTGATTGAATTTACGATGCCGGAAGCATTGACTCGTTGGAAGTTATTAAGTTTCGCGCATACAAAAGATCTTAAAATAGGAACTTATTCGAACGAATTGGTAACCCGGAAACAGGTTGCGATCAGTGCGAATCCACCGCGTTTCTTCCGTGAAAGTGATGTCATCGAACTGACGGCCAAAGTGAATAATCTGACCGATGATGAATTGGACGGACAGGCATTGCTTCGGCTATATGATGCTGCGACAATGCAATCGATAGACACTTTTATCCGATCGGAAAAGACACCGCGCTTCCGTATGAACGCCGGTGGAAGTACAGGATTGAGGTGGACGCTTACCATACCGGAAGGCATTCAGGCAATTGTCTATAAAGTAACAGTGCAATCCGGTATGCATACGGATGGAGAAGAGAAAACAATTCCCGTGTTGAAGAATTCGATATTGGTAACGGAAACGCTTCCGTTTACCGTACGTGCCGGAAAAGAAAAGACATTGAATTTTGATCACTTTGTGAATAATCAATCCAATACACTCCGCAATCATAGTCTGACGTTGGAGTACACGTCCGCTCCGGCATGGTATGCCGTGCAGGCGTTGCCATACCTGATGGAATATCCGTACGAATGTGCCGAGCAGACGTTCTCTCGTTATTATGCGAATGCACTTGCGTCTGCTGTATTAGACAAAACTCCGCGTATCAGAGCCATTTTTGATCGATGGGGCAAGCAAGGTAGCGAAGCGTTTATGTCTGATCTGGAGAAAAATAGGGAATTGAAACAAGTGATGTTGGAAGAAGCTCCATGGGTATTGCAGGCTAAAAGTGAGAGCGAACGAAAGAAACGTGTCGGGTTACTATTTGAGTTTAATCGAATGGGGAGTGAGCAGTCTCGTGTGTTCGGACTGTTGAGAAAAATGCAAAATGAGGATGACGGTTTTCCGTGGTTTAAAAACAATCCTTCCAATCGTTTTATAACACAACAGATTGTATCCGGAATGGCGCATCTGGAAAAATTAGGAGCCATACAGCTCGATCGCTACGGCAGTATCGGAAAAATGGCGCGTAGGAGCTTACGGTATCTTGATGCTGAAATAAGGAAAGATTATAATGCACTGGTTAAGAATAAGGTTGATCTCGAAAAGAAACATGTCGGTTCCATTCAGTTGCATTATCTTTACGCATGCAGTTTTACCGGTCATCAGCCGAAAAACGGTGATGAAATGGAAGCATTTGATTATTACCTTCAGCAGGCAGGTCAGTTTTGGAAAGAATTCACGACCTATGAAAAAGCGATGACTGCGCTGATCTTGCACCGGAATGATCAACCGGAAAAAGCAATGGAGATTATCCGTTCACTGAAAGAATATGCACAGCAATCAGAAGAGATGGGTATGTACTGGAAAGACAATGTCGCCGGTTATTGGTGGTATCAGGCGCCGATTGAAACACAGGCAATGTTGATTGAGGCATTCAACGAAGTAGCGAAAGATGAAGAGGCTGTTGAGGAAATGAAAATATGGCTGCTACGAAACAAGCAGACAAACGACTGGAAAACAACGAAAGCCACATCAGAAGCGATTTATGCGTTGCTGATGACCGGTGGAAGCCTACTCGACGAG
>JAITVS010000366.1 GCA_031285685.1 Tannerella sp. | reverse complement strand
AATATTTTTCTCGGATACGAGGAAGAAGAGAAAACCATTATATCGTATTTCGACAAGTTTAACGAGCAGTACAAGCTGAAGGTCGGCACAACGGCTACTCATAAAACATATACCCGCTACCTGCTGACACGGGACAGGTTGGTCGAATTTATGAAAGAACGGTATAGCCTTAGCGATATGTCAATCAAAGAAATAACAGTAGCTTTTGTGGATGACTTCTATCTATATGTGAGAAATCATACCGAATGCAACCACAATTCTACGCTAAAGTTTCTACAACGGCTTCGCACGATTATGTATTATGCGAAAAACAGTGGTTTGGTATTCAACGATCCTTTCTCAAACTTTAGATTCAGGTTTGATAAAGTCAATCGGGGGTATCTCGACCAAGATGAGTTGGACATCTTGTATGCCAAAAAATTCCCCTCTGCCCGCCTTACTCAGGTAAGGGATATTTTCCTCTTCAGTTGCTACACAGGCTTAGCTTACGTGGATATTTTCGAGCTAACAGAGGATAAAATTAAGAAAGCTTTTGATGGTCATTTATGGGTAATGACCAAAAGGCATAAAACCGATATTAACACTAATGTGCGGCTTTTGGATATACCATTAGAGATATTGGAAAAATATAAAGGCAAGCAGAAAAACGGAAAAGTACTGCCCGTTATCAGCAACCAAAAAATAAATGATTATTTGGAGGAAATCGCTGATATTTGCGGGATTGAGAAGAAGACGACATTCCATGTAGCCCGTCACACATTCGCTTCGACCGTAGCCTTAGGGAATGATGTACCGATGGAAAGCGTACAAACAATGCTTGGACACGCGGACATAAAAACGACACAAATTTATGCTCATGTTGTAAATCAAAAATTAAGCCGCGATATGGATAAGATGGCGAAAATTGTAAATAGTCGTAATCCTGAAGAAAATGCGTTGGAGATAAAAGCCCGTATGAACAAGGATGCATCCGAAGAAAAGGACAGGCAAGATGATAAGCCTAAAATACACGCTCTCATTACTGATGAAACTTTTTTGCTTTCCAAGAAAGGGAAACTGGAAGAAATATCGGAACGGGATTTTTTTGTATCCGTTGTTGAACATGGATTCAAAATACTATATACCTCACCCAATATTAAATTTGCGACCAATGGCTTTGAGGTCATTATCGGCTCAAGGTTTTTCGGTGAAATACTGGGCGGATATTACAGCCTTAATAATCAAACAGGTGTCTTTGATGATTTTCATTATGGCATTATTAAAGCGGATGCGTTAGAACCTATACAACGACAGATGCAAACATACGGCAGAGTTGCATCAATATAAACAATAACTATTATGGAACGAGGATATATCGGAATAACCGAAAACGACAGGCATGAGTTTTCAGTTGAAGCAAAGCTGGTAAATGGAACACTTTGGCTCTCCCAGTGGGAAATGGCAGACTTGTTCAATGTCTATACGAAAACGATAGAGAGCAGTCTGCAAAGCATATTCAAATCAGGGATTCTGCGGCAGAACGATGTTACCCGCATTCATACATTCGAGCATGAAGGGCGTAAATGCGAAACAACCCTTTACAATCTCGATGCACTAATAGCCGTCAGCTATCGGATAGCATCGCTTGAAGCTCGTGCTTTTCGGGAGTGGGTCAATTCTGCATTGCGTGGGCAGTTGCAGAAAGATATGCCGGAAACAAAACTCTTTTGGGCATATCTGCCGAAACAAAATAATTACCTGTTAAATTGAAAACATAAAAACAGCAGAAAAATGAGAGCGTATGAAGCCCTGATTGATTCAATTTCAGTCAGGGCTTTTTTAATCCTTAGATACATTCCGTTTCCGCATCCGCTGCTTTCATCCGCTTTCTGCTCCACCGGAAAGAATCTTCGGATGACGGGCAAAAGCATGTAAAGGCAGAATGCTTTTTTTGATGAATCCTTTGTCTTTACACCCTTTTCTTATGCCCGTAAAAGAATCATTGAATATTAAATCAAATAAATATTCAATCAATCTTTCTTTTTTCTACACTTCTCTCCCTATAATTTCTTCCTCATTCGCTCGCTATACGAAAAGCGGCTCGTTGTAATCGGTTGTCAGTGGCGAAAGTATTTCCGTGTTTTTCACGCCGAGTACAAGTTCAAGCCACAAGGGTTTTGCGAAAAATCTTCCGACATCCTGCGGACGTGGCGTATTTATTCGCAAAAAACTTGACTTCGGCTAAACACTACTTTCTCATAGCCCCTGAAACTCGATCACAACTCACCGGCTCCGATACGGCATAAAAAAAAAGTCAGAAATTATGAGAAGTATAGAAAAAAATAGGAAACAACGACCAACTGCCTACCTTCCAATTAGCATAAAATTGGTTGTAAAAATCGTTTTGGTGGTTTTGGGTTACTGTGTATGGGGAACAGGGTTTATTTGGGCAGTAGTAGGCTTGTATTTGGCATATCCTTTCTTGCGGGCTATCCTCGGCATCATTGCAGGTTTCGGGGTTATTTTCGTCATTCTCTACTTTCTTTTCTCATTTCTGTAAATATTGGTAATCTATTATAATTCAACATTATGAGCAATATATTTCTATTGGGTGCAAACAGAAGCATCGACACAAGCAAACAGGTAGTGGAAGTAAACCAAATCATCCGCATGGAGGGTTACAGTTACGATAAGTATGTGCTGCATGTTGCTATTGCTGTACCTGTTTACATCAACACGTCCATACTTATGTACATCTTTACGACAGCACATCATTACTTCATTGCATTTGTGCTTTTTTCAATCATCCAATCATTG
>JAITVS010000347.1 GCA_031285685.1 Tannerella sp. | reverse complement strand
TATAAAGATGTGTCGCAACGGGTGAAGAATCGTGAAATTGATTTGCTGATTGTGGTCAATATGTTCCTTACAGGGTTCGATGCCACAACTTTGAATACGCTTTGGGTAGATAAGAACCTGCGGCTTCATGGACTTTTGCAGGCATATAGCCGAACAAACCGTATCCTGAACAGCATAAAGACCTTTGGCAACATCGTTTGCTTCCGCAACCTCGAAAAAGCAACCAACGAAAGTATTGCCCTCTTTGGCGATAAAGAAGCGGGTGGCGTTGTTTTGCTTAAATCCTATTCCGATTATTACAATGGTTACGAAACAGATAACGGGAAAAAAGTTAGAGGTTATGAAGAATTGATTGCCGAACTTTTGCAAAAATATCCAATAGGTGAGCAAATCATAGGTGAACAGGCACAGAAAGAGTTTATCAAACTTTATGGTGGCATTCTGAAAGTAAAAAATATCCTTTCCTCTTTTGACGATTTTGCAGGCAACGAAATACTAACCGAACGTGATGTACAGGATTACCATAGCATGTATATAGACCTGTATAACGAATGGAGAAAGGTTAAGCCGGGCGACAGCGAAAACGTGAATGATGATATTGTGTTTGAGATGGAGTTGATAAAGCAGGTAGAAATCAATATTGACTACATTTTGGAACTTATCCGCAAATATCACGAAGGTCATTTGCAGGACAAAGAGATTGTAGTTACAATCGGTAAGGCAATAGATTCGAGCGTAGAGCTCCGCAACAAGAAAGACCTTATCGAACAGTTTATTGATTCACTTACGCCCGAAACAAGCATTGACAATGATTGGCTAAATTTTGTTTCCGAGAAACAAAAAGAAGAATTAAGTCGTATTATTGCTGATGAAAATCTGAACAGGGAAGAAACAGAAAAGTTTGTGAAGAATGCCTTTCGAGATGGCTTTGTATCTGAAACCGGTACTGCCATTACAAAACTGTTGCCTCCACTTAATCCATTTTCACCGGACAATCAATATGTCGCCAAGAAAATGAAAGTGATAGAAAAGCTGAAATTTTTCCTTGACAGGTTCTTGGGGATTATTAATAATGCGAATGTGTAGAAACTAAAAATATTATGCCCGAACAACAAAACATAGAATACTAGTCCTCTTGGCATAATGACTATCTAAAATGGATATGTTAGTCGAAAAAAATGAAAGGTAAATGGAACAGCAACTAAATACGAATTATACGCAAGCTATTCAGCTAATCAAAAGTGCTATACTCAAAAGCCGTTATCGTGCGGCAGTGTTGGCGAATCGAGAACTGTTATCTCTCTACTATGGAATAGGAAAATATATTTCCGAAAACAGTCGGAATCATTTTTGGGGTACCAATGCCATTGAAACGATTTCAAAACAGTTGCAACAAGAATTGCCCGGATTACGTGGGTTTTCGAAGAGTAATATCAAAAATATGCGTCAGTTTTATGAGGCATGGGAACAGGTTTTTGTAAATCGCCAGCTATCGGCTGGCGATATTCGTCCGTTATTAACGGACGAAATAGAAATAGATCTTCTAATCATAAATCGTTCGCCGGCAGCGAACGATTTGCAGCAATCAGATTTGCAACAGTTTTTATCACTTGGGTTTACCCATCATTATGAGATAATAGCCAAAGCGAAATCTTTGGAAGAACGTCTGTTTTATATTCAACATTGTGCCACCGAGTTTTGGAGCAAAGAAACATTGAGGCATCATCTCAAAAGCGATTTATACGCAAAACAAGGAAAACTACCCAACAATTTCAAAACAACTATTTCCGATATAGACCTTCAAAGAAAAGCGCTGTTATCGTTCAAGGATGAGTATTTGTTGGACTATATCAATATAGAGTCACCCGATGACGAACCGGACGAACGAGTACTGGAAAGTGCGATAGTAAGTAACATCCGAAAGTTCATCATGTCGCTTGGCAGAGATTTTTCTTTTATCGGGAATCAATATCGGGTAATCGTAGAAGAGCAAGAGTACTTTATCGACTTGCTCTTCTTCAATCGTCAATTGCAATGTTTGGTTGCTATTGAATTGAAACGGGGTGATTTCAAACCCGAATATTTGGGCAAAATGAATTTCTACCTTTCTACATTAGACGACTTGGTACGCTTGCCGCACGAGAATCGCTCCATAGGTATTATCCTTTGTAAATCGCAGAAACAAAAGACCGTAGAAT
The DNA here is from genome assembly GCA_031285685.1 of Tannerella sp. GTDB lineage: Bacteria > Bacteroidota > Bacteroidia > Bacteroidales > Tannerellaceae > Tannerella. The sequence continues at coordinate 321 of JAITVS010000347.1, read as the reverse complement.
ACGCTTTTCGAGATATGATAAAGCCTATGGGAGTAGCGACTTTCAAAACCGGCACAGAACTTCCCGATGAGTATAAGAATATTCTGCCCGATGCGGAGGAGTTGAAGCGGTTGTTGTGATGAGAAAGAGATTTCTTCCTTTCCGCATACGAAAAGAGTAAATCTCCTAAAAGTGTTGGCTTTTTCATTCTTTCCATAGGAAGGGGTGTTTATCAAATCAAAAAAGGGAAAGAATATGTTGTAAGGATGGCTCTGTTGATAACTTTTTTCCTCAAAATCTTTGAAATTAAAATAGAAGCACTACCTTTGACAAAAAATGTCA
>JAITVS010000343.1 GCA_031285685.1 Tannerella sp. | reverse complement strand
ACAAAACCAGCTTTATGATGGTTTAAACTTCCACATCCTGGACAATTTATATCTCTTTTTGGGTACAAAAATAATAAAATATATTAAATTAACAATGCCTAAAATTAAACAGCCTCAATAGATAAAAAGAATTACCTCACCACCACCTTAACACAAGAGAATGAGGTAAATATTGATAAAACACATCGCAATTAAGGTTGTTTTATTAGCAAACTAAGGTATCATTTATGATTGCTCTAATCAATCTGATTTTTTTGTTCTATTACACCCGTGACAGCAATTTTTAATATTCGGATACAAAGATACTTCTTTTTTTAGGTAAGTAAATAGGCAAAATTATTCCATGCTATTTTTTGACAACAAATAGAATTGCTATAACTGATATAGCTAACTCATCATAAAAACTCATACCAAATAAGTTTCAAAAAGCTGATACGGCTTATATTTTCGTTTTTTTCTGATGTTTTTCGTCTGCGCCCATTTCTTTTCAATGGGATTCAAATCAGGGCTATATGGAGGTAAGAATAAAACATCATGTTTCTTCGTCCTGATCTCATTCAGCGTGTCAGCTCTTTGATGAAAAGCGGCATTGTCCATTACAATAACAGACCTTTCAGGCAGTGACGGAATAAGTTGCTCTACAGTCCACGCATGAAAAATATCGGCGTTGATGTTGCATTCGAACAAACAGATGTTTAATAGGGTGAAATGGTGAATAGCCCCAATAGCATTCACTCGCCCTCTACCGTGCCAGTCCTTACTGCCATAGCATCTATTCCCACTGGAACTGTAGCCGCGTTCCCTTGGAGCATCTACCGAAAATCCGCTCTCATCCATATAAATAATCCGGCGGCGTTCTACCTGCTCATACTGGTGCAACTTTGCCGCAAATTCAGCTCTTTTTGCCGCGTCTGCTTTGGGATGAAACAGAGTTTTTTTTATTGCCGATACGTAAACGCCGCAAGGTATACAGGATATAGCTAGGGCTTACGCCAAAGTGTTCTGCGCGTTCGCACTGATAACTGTCCGGATAGTCTTCAATATGTCTTTTTAAGGTTTCCATGTTGATCTTTGTGACCGGTTTGTTGCGGTGAAGCTTGGGATCTATCCGGTTTTTCCACTTAAAAAAGGGTGCGGATTGGAACGCTAAACCGTGTACTGGTCTGACGAAAGGTTAGTGATTCCCGCTTTTTTATCTTAAATACGTGCCCCACGAAAATCTAATGAATAACTCATGCGCAAATATAGGTGTTTTTATTTAGAGTTAACGATATGCAAAAATATCTGCAAAAGAGGCAAAATGCGTTTTGCTCTGTCGCTTTATCTAGAAGGTATTGAATTTCACTCAATTGGCAGGCTGTTGAATGTGAGTCATGTAACTGTAATAAACTGGATAAAAAAGTTCGGGCTATCCCTGTCGTTTATACGTAATAGCAAGCCTGTCAGTGTCGAGGAGCCGATAAACCAACCCTGTCAGCAACTTCGTAGCCTGACAGGATTGTTGATTCCATGAAATTTCGACATGAACAGCCGTTCCATTTTACCCCTGCCCGGAACCTGCGGAGGTTTTACCCAAAACCTGCTGAACTTTCACCTGAAACTCCTACAGGTTTCTTTCCCGGGCTGCCTTTGTTCCAATCCCGCCTGATAGCAGGCAATCATTTTTATCCGGTATATAATTTATGTGCAAACATGCATGTTTAAATGCCGGCAGGGGCATTGTCGGATGTGTTATTTTCCTCCGTTTTTTGTTGCTGCTTTTTTGGCGGTTTAAGTTTTGGCGGTTTAGGCAGGTTGCGTTTACCTGGCGTCTTATTTTTGGGAGGTTTTTGTATTGTCTTGTAATGCTTCCAGTGTCCTCTCCTAAACTTGAGGCCGTCACGGAACAAATCAGGCTCATAGTATTCGTATTCGCCCACCAGATACGGCATCAATGGCGCTAAATGATCGAATTCCATCCTGCGTTTCAACCGGTTATATTCGAGGTACATGCTTTGTTTGGCCGAAAATTCAAATATTACGCGGTGTTTTATCCAGTCATTCAGTTCAATAACAGGAGCGCCAAGTTGAAGCTCTCCATTTTCACCAAATGACAGTATTTCGATGACCTTTTTCTTGGTTTGCAGGTTGTTCATATCCAGCCCCAGGAGTGTATAATAAACTTTTTTATCCTTACCTTTCCGCCGGGGAATAATCCTGTAGTACAGTGCGCCGAACCATTCGCCGGCGCCGAGCACCTGCTGGTCAGGCCTTTTTATGGAATCGGACATGTCGGTCAAGCGAAAAACTTTGTTTGGTTGCCCTTTCTTACCGGGAAGAACGATCAACGCGAAATGCTGGTGTGTCCCGTCCCGTTTTGCATGGTTCCAGTTGAAAATACGGAATTTTTTACGGGGTGCGTAAATCCGGCCGATCATTCTAAGCGAGTCAAATGGGTACTTGTACGCCGATGGACTGATAAGCATTTGTGCCAACGCTTCTTCTATTTGCCTGTTTTTCAGTATGGCAAGGCTGTCGTCTCTTGTTTCCCTGATTTCATATACGAGCTGCAAAACAGCCGCTTCAACCGGCCAGAAATCAACAGGCGGCTTTTTCTTTCCCAATGCATTACCCTGATGGAAAATAAGTCCGACCGTAATAACGAAAACAAATAAAATGCTTCTTTTCATTTTCCTTTGCTTGGGATAACCTTACAACCATGTAAGGCCGGCTTTAACGCAAAATAACGTTCAGGTCTTTTAGCAGGTTGTCCTTGTATGATTTTCCGATAGGAATGCTGTTTTTTGCCTTATCGCTGGTTTTTATTTGGATGGTATTGTCTTCTATGCTGTGGATGCTTCCGGTATTAACGATAAAAGAACGGTGTACCCGGACAAATTGTTTGGGAGGGAGTTTTTCCTCAATTGCCCTCATGGTAAAATGAATCGTGTACTTTTCGTCATAGGTATTGATGATGACATAGTTTTCCATAGCCTCAACCCACAATATATCAGCATATTTCAACTTAACCAGCGAAAAATTATGCTTGATGAAAATCTCATCGCCTTTTGAATGCAGCCTGCTTTTTTCCTGCCGTTCCAATGCCTTGTTCACTGCCCTGCAAAAACGGCTGTATACAAAAGGTTTCAGTAAATAATCGGTAACGTCGTATTCAAAAGCGTCTATGGCATATTTGTCCTTGGACGATATGATGATGATCTGGGGCAGGCTGCCCAATGCATTCAGAAAATCAATACCGCTCATTTCCGGCATTTCAATATCCAAAAATATCAAATCAATATTTTCGCTTGAATTTAATACGTTTATTGCTTCAACCGCACTTGAGAGGGAATGCAACAAGGTCAGCGATTCTGTTTTTTTTACAAAATCCTCTGTAATCTTCCTTACAAAACTATCATCATCTATGATAATGCAATTCATCAATACTACGCTTTGATTATTGTGGACAAATTTAGTTATTTTTTAATAATAATCAATTATTCTTCCGCATTATTTTCTATCCCTTTCCATCAATTGCCTGATCAGCATTTCCGGATGTTTTACAGAACATTTAAGCCATTCCACGCACAAAATTTCTTTTTCGGCAGCGGTTATATTCCACTTGATGGTACTCTGTTTTAATTTCTGCATCAAATGAGACAACACAACACCTGCTGCTACCGAAACATTCAGGCTCTGGGTAAACCCGCACATGGGAATTTTCAGGTGTTCATCGGCTTCTTTCAATACATCTTCCGATACGCCCTGGTGTTCATTCCCAAAAACAACGGCACATTTTCCCCTATATAAATCAAAACTGCATAATTCCACGCTTGTGCCATGCAGGGAAGTCGCTATTATACGATAACCTTCCGATTTTATTTTCTTTATGGCTTTGGATGAATTGTATTCCGGCCCTTTAAATTTACGAATGTTTAACCATTTATCAGATCCTCTGACAACCAATGGATTAACACGGTAGGAATTGTAATTCTCAATGATATTAATATCCTGTATTCCAAGGCATTCACATGTACGTAGCACAGCGCTGGCATTTTGCGACTGGTAAATGTCTTCAAGAACGACAGTAACATAGCGGGTACGCTGTGCCTGGACTTCTTCTATCCGGTTGCGCCTTTGTTCGGAAACGAAATCCGACAGAAACGAAATTATTGACGCATTATCAATCATCATGCATTAAATACTTTCCGCATGAAGCAATCAACAAAAATACTTGACCGGAAAAACGATATGTTTATACGAAAAAAGAAACTGCCTAAAAAATCTATTTCCTCAGTGAACCCTTTCCCCTCCTCTCTTTAACAGAAAGAGCCGGTTTGTAATTCAACTGTTGTACCCGACTTTTTAGACAGTTTCTTTGTATTACCTGCAAACTATTGTACCTGTTCTTTTAATTCAGCGCCGGGAGAAAATTTAACTACTTTCTTAGCAGCAATTTTGATTTCTTTGCCAGTTTGAGGATTGCGTCCAGTCCTTGCGCTTCTTCCCGCTACTGAAAAAGAACCAAATCCAACTAAAGCAACCCGCTGTTCTTTTTTCAAAGCGTCGCTTGTAACTTTCATAAAAGCATCCACGACTTTTCTGGTATCTGCTTTTGTCATTTTCGTTTCGTTTGCAATTGCATCAATTAATTCAGCTTTGTTCATGATAAATTAAAATTAGGATTAGAAAAAAATAATTAAAATTGGGATTAAAAATTTTACCAAAAGTAGAGTATTCTAATAACTCTCACAAATATTTGTCCTAAAAATTACATCAAATACCTGTTTTTTATGATTTTTTCTTTTAAAAGGCATTTTTATTCCTGCAAATCACGGTTTCCGGCTACCGGAAACTGCCGCTGTTACATAATAATTTTCATATGTACGGCAATATATACTCAAAAGTAATTGATTTGCGAAATTGCGACTAAATAGCGACCTTTGCATCATGAGATACGAATTGTCTCCAACCGATATAGATACTTTGCGGCG
>JAITVS010000312.1 GCA_031285685.1 Tannerella sp. | reverse complement strand
ATCGTGAAGAGTTCAGCAAGAACATTTATGTTACGCCGAAGTTATCACCTGCAGATGTCAAAAATTAAACAAAACGAATTATGAAAGCTGTGATTGTAGAAGACGAGTATGTTGCGGCGCAGACCCTGCAACGGATGCTTGAATCGATGGAAGAAGATATAGAGATCCTGGCTGTACTGCAAAGTATTGAGGATAGCGTTAACTGGTTTTCTCAAAACGAGTCTCCGGATCTTGCCTTTATGGATATTCATCTGGCAGACGGTTATTCGTTTGTCATATTCGAACAAATAAAAATCGAATGTCCGATTGTTTTTACAACGGCGTATGATGAATATGCGATGAAAGCGTTCGAAGTTAACAGTATTGATTATCTCCTGAAGCCGATTAATAAAAAAGATCTGGAAAGGGCTATTGCCAAATATAAAAATTTTTCGTCAAGAATGAATAATGCGGATTTGATTACACAGCTTATCGGTACATTAAAGAATACAAAAGCTGCTTATAAATCGAATTTTCTGATTCCCCATAAGGATAAACTCCTGCCTTTATCTACAGACAAAATCGCTTACGTCTGTTCCGAATATAAGATGGCAAAAATAGTAACATTTAATCAACAAAGTTATACCTTGGACACATCACTGGATGAGTTGTCCAAACAACTCGATCCGAGCATGTTTTTCCGTGCCAACCGGCAATATCTCTTGGCTCATAGGGCAATTGATGACATCTCCGTATGGTTCGGCGGCAAACTTGCCGTCAACTTAACCATCCCTACTTCCGAAAGGGTTACCATCAGCCGTGCCCGGGTTGCTGATTTCAAAGATTGGTATACCCAGAATTATGCTGATGTGTGATTGTTTATTTCATTATTGAGAAGGATAAAAATAGGTTGTGGTGAAAATGCATTTTTTTGTGCGATTTTTCCAAAAAACGCATCTTTTTTATGCAAAAGTTGTATCCATGAATTCGGGACGATGTTTGGGCACCTTTTCACTTCCTGTTTTGACAAATTATTCCGCATTTAATTAAAATTTATTCAATATTTTGATTAAAAATGCAATCATAATTAAAGTATTCCGTATATTTGCCATAAATTAAAAGTATGATTAAAATATATATATGGCGAAATTTCCAAAAATACTTCATCGACGTAACATTTATATAGAGAGAATAAAACCTTTCATGTGTACTCCTATTGTCAAAGTGATGATAGGTCATCGACGTGTAGGTAAAAGCTTTATCCTTTTCCAACTGATTGATTTGATTAAAAGTGAAGAAAAAGAGGCTAATATCATCTATATCAATAAAGAAGATATTGAATTTGTCGACATGGTTTCTTACAAAGAGCTATATGGCTATATTTCAGAGAGGTTGGTTGATGGCAGGAAAAACTACATTTTTGTTGATGAAATTCAGGAGATTGCCGATTTTAAGATTGCTATTCGTTCGCTTGCTTTGGACGACAATAATGATATTTATATTTCAGGCAGTAATTCAGAGATGTTTTCCAGCGATTTAGCCAATGAGTTAGGTGGGCGTTATGTGGAATTTCGAATTTATAGCTTGTCTTATTTGGAGTTTTTAAGTTTCCACAATCTGGAAAACAATGAGGATTCACTTGAAAAATATGCACATTTCGGAGGTTTGCCTTATCTAATTCACCTTCCTTTTGATGAAGCGGTCATTATGGAATATATCAACAGCGTATATTCGACAATCATACTACGGGATGTTGTTGAACGAAAGAAAATACGGAATACCGCTTTCTTAGAGCAATTAATTCGTTTCCTGGCAAACAATATAGGCAGCCTCTTTTCGTCGAAAAGTATCAGTGATTTTTTAAAGAGCCAAAAAGTCAACATTGCATCCAATCAAGTTTCGGAATATGCAGATTCGCTTACAGAAGCATTTGTGGTGCATCGGATAGGGCGGTATGATATTATAGGAAAGAGATTATTTGAGCGTGGGGAGAAATATTTCTTTGAAAACATGGGTATTCACAATGCCATAGCGGGCTATAAGCCACAGGATAGAGCCAAGCGATTAGAGAACCTTGTTTGTAATCATTTGCTATTCTGTGGCTATGATGTCAAAGTCGGAACATTAGTTCCCGAAGAGATCGATTTCGTCTGTACGCGAGGAGGAGAAACGCTCTATGTTCAGGTCTCCATTGAGTTATCACTTCCCGAAACGATCACCCGAGAATTTGGTAACTTGTTGAAAATTAGGGATAATTATCCTAAGATTGTTGTTTCGGGCGAGCGTTCTTTTGAGAATACTTATGAGGGGGTAGAACATATATATATCCGGGATTTTCTATCTTCTACATTGACGCCAAAGATATTGTAATGGATGATATTAGGTTGCTAATTGCATTTGCCCTAGATTTGTTCCATAAAACGAAATTCCGATAATTCAGTCAGTTTAGTATGTAACCCTTTGAAATAAAGTTGTTAATAAAGGTCTTTCTCATACAGTCTGAAATAGTGGGACATCCTATATTTGGATTTTATCATTAATTATAGGATGCCCACTATTTTTGGTTTTATTAACCCAACTCTTGTTTATCCAACTAAGAATTTCCTCAGATGCACCTCTTCCTTGGGCATCATAAGAGAAAATGGTTTTCTCTGTTTTTTTACCTGTTGCAGCATACGCTATTGCGCTGTCTGCTAACGAAGCGGTTGTTCGTAGTTCTAAATTACGAGCGATCAGATTGTTGTTGATTGCTTTTGCAGCTTGTCATTCATTTCGGTCTTCCCTTTTTTTATTTCGGTTATGAAATTGTACCGTTCGGTCTGATTTCAGGAAAACCCCGGAACCATATATCCTAATTTTGCATTGTCGATTGAAACGAACATGGTTTACATCGTTGCAACAGATAGTACCGGAATGGTATACTTATCAAAATAATATATAATATGTCAAAACAAACAGTTTTAATAACCTCGCTTAATATTTTCGCACATTTCGGCATTAAAGGAGTTAGTATGAGTCAGATCGCTGATTCTATCCGGATATCAAAAAGAACTCTTTATTCTTATTTCGGTAGCAAGGATGAATTGGTTTGCGCTTGTATGGATTATGAAAACGAAAATGTCTCCGATATACTGGACGAAGTTGAAAAGCAGTCTAAAAATCCAATGGAATTAATTGTCTCTCTGACGATAAAAATCAATCAGCACAGGTCTTCTTATTGCCCCGCTTTTTATAAAGATATCCAGCATTTTTACAATGCGAATATCAAATTGAATGCGGTATATGAGCGGGTACGGAATAGAATTGCGGACTATTTTAAGGATGGAGTGGAAAAAGGACTTTTTTTGCCGGAGTGTAATTACGATTTTATTACTCATGTTTTTATGGAGCAGATGGTGATACAAAACAAAAGCCGGATTAGTTTGCTGCATCGGAAAACAGTGTTTTTTACGTTTCTCCGCGGACTATGTACGGGAAAGGGGATTTCGGTGTTGGAAGAGTTAATTCCTGCAGAGGATGAAGTCTATGCTTGTGATTACGATTATGAATATGATTTTTGAATATCAATTAAAAGGTAAAATAGAATGTGTATGGTTATTAAAAGAATTTCTTCATTGATGGTTGTATTGGTTATGGTTTGTAGCCAATCGATTAAGGCACAGGTGTTTCATGACACATTATCCTCGACATACGGTGTGTCGGAGATGCAGCAGGTTTTTTACAAAACGCCGGTTGATACATTATGGTTGACGCTTGATCAGGCGCTACAAATCGCATTGAGTGAAAATCCGACAATCCACGTTGCGGATCAGGAAATAACAAAGCAGGAATATGCGAAAAAAGGAACATATTCCTCTTTGTTTCCTCAGGTGGATTTCAGCGGCGCTTATCAACGTACGATTGAAAAACAGACCATGTATATGGATGGCATGGAAGGCATGAGTGGCGGGTTGAAAGTCGGTCGTGACAATTACTATTCAGCGGGTTTTACGGCAAGTATGCCGTTGATTTCAGCTCCTTTGTGGCAAAGTCTGAAAATTTCGGCTTACGATGTGGAAGTGTCGATTGAAAAGGCACGTTCATCGAGGATTGAAATGGAGGATCAGGTGAAACAGGCTTTTTATAGCGTATTATTGGCGCATGATGCATTGAATGTATTTCGTCAGGCATATGATAATGCGGTATTTAACTACAATGAAATTGAACGGAAATACCAGCAGGGGCTACTTGCGGAATACGATCTGATCCGTGCAAATGTAAATGTAAAAAACGCGGAGCCGAATATGTATGATGCCGAAAATTCTCTGATTTTGGCCCGCTGGCGTCTGAAAGCGCTTTTGGGACTTGATCTGGAGAGTAATATCGAATGTGTCGGTTCTTTGTCGGATTTTGAACAAAACCTTATCGGGGATTATCTGAATACGAATTTGTCTCTTGAAAATAACAGTAACCTGAAACAATTGGATTTGCAACACAAACAATTAGAGACAACGAAAAAAATGCAAACAGCTCAATATTACCCAACCCTGTCATTAGGATTCGATTATCAGTGGATTTCGATGAATAATAATTTTAAGTTTAAGGATTATAACTGGGATCCGTATTCGACTCTCAGTCTGTCTCTTAAAATCCCGATTTTCTCGGGCGGGAAACGTTATTCGGATGTGAAACAAACACAAATATCGATCAAACAACTTGAAAATCAACGGTTGGATACCGAACGCTCGCTGAATGTAGCAGCTAAGCAATACAATGACCAGATGAAAACATGTATCAAACAATATCAGGCGGCAAGCGCGGGCGTGGAAGAAGCGGAAAAAAGTTATAATATAACGATGAAGCGATATGAAACAGGTGAAGGAACGATGCTGGAAATAAATGATGCGCAGTTGTCGCTTACTCAATCGCAACTGAACCTGAATCAATCGATTTATAATTATCTGGTGGCTAAATCCGGATTGGATAAAACATTGGGTGAAACACCTGACTATTAGTTTAAGACTAATTGTCTGCAAGAGTATAATAAATCTCAAAATATAAAAGAATCATGAATTTAAAAAGATTATCGGGGATATTCCCTATGGTTATCGTGTTGTTACTTACGGGATGTAGTGGGAAAAATACGACAGTAGCCACCGAGACAGAAGGTGAGAAGGTAAAAGTGCAGGTTGTAACCGTCTCTTCCAGAGATGTGGACCAATTCGGGACATTTACCGCAACGGTTGAAGCGGACGTGACCAATAACATTGCTCCGCAAAATCCGGCGCGTATAAAAAAAGTGTACGTGGAAGTAGGCGATAAGGTCTATGCCGGACAAAAACTGGTGGAAATGGATGCCGTAAATCTGAATCAGACAAAGTTGCAAATGGAAAATGATAAGACGGAATTCGAACGTGTGGATGAGCTTTATAAAGTCGGCGGTATCTCCAAATCGACATGGGATGCTAAAAAACTCGCCTATGAAATTTCTAAGTCATCTTATGATAACCTGCAGGAAAATACGGTATTGACAAGTCCTATCAGTGGTCTGGTGACCAAGCGTTATTATGACAGCGGTGATATGTATAACGGAGGAACTCCGATTTATGTCGTGGAACAAATTCATCCGGTAAAACTGATGGTGAACGTATCCGAAGTTCTTTATACGAAAGTAAAGAAAAGTATGGAAGTGGATGTGCAGTTGGATGTGTTTGGCAGCGAAAAATTTGTAGGTACGGTCAAGGTGGTACATCCGTCGGTAGACCCGGCCAGCCGGACATTTCCGGTTGAGGTGACCATAAAAAATACCGACGGACGTATTCTGCCTGGTATGTTTGCCCGCGTAACGTTCAATTACGGAAGGGAAAACCGTGTGATGGTGCCGGATAGGGCTGTCATCAAACAAAGCGGCTCCGGGGACAGATACGTATATACATGCAAAAATAGTGTTGTTACCTATCAGTTGGTGACATTGGGACAGCTAATCGATAATGAATATGAGGTTCTTAGCGGATTACAATCGGGAGAACAGGTTGTCGTAACCGGAATAAATCGTTTGAAGAATGGCATGGAAATAGAAATAGCAAGCGGACGGTAACGTTTCTATTTCCGGATTATTAATGTAAAAAAAACAGAAGATTATGAGTATTTATTCATCAGCAGTAAAAAATCCCGTAACCACATCACTTATATTTGTGGCGGTCATTATACTCGGGATTTTTTCATATCGTCAGTTAGCAGTGGATCTATTGCCGAAAATTGAGACCAATAGTATTGTGGTCCTGACGTCTTATGCAGGTGCGAGCGCCAGCGATATTGAAATGAATGTAACCCGTCCGATTGAGAATACCCTGAATGGAGTGGCTGATTTGAAGCACATCACATCCACATCCCGTGAAAATATGTCGGTTGTTTCACTGGAATTTGAATATGGTATAAATATCGATGTAGCGACAAATGATGTGAGGGACAAACTCGACCTGGTAAAATCAGCATTACCGGATGATGCGGATAATCCGATCCTTTTTAAATTCGGCGCCGATGACATACCGATTATAATCCTTTCCGTTACCGCCGAAGAGAGTACGAATGCATTATACAAAATATTGGATGACAGGGTAGCCAATCCGTTGGCCAGAATCAGCGGTGTCGGGACTGTGTCCATAAGCGGGGCCGCACAACGTGAAATCCAGGTATATTGCGACCCGTATAAACTGGATGCTTACGGAATGACAATTGAAAGTATTGCGAATCTGGTCGGTATGGAAAATCGTAATACACCGGGAGGAAGTGTGGATATGGGTTCCAATACTTTTTCTCTTCGTGTGCAGGGTGAGTTTAGTGACGCAAATGAAATGTTGGAATTGGTAGTCGGTAATTATGACGGAAAAGCCGTCTATCTGCGTGATGTAGCGCGTGTAGAAGATACTGTAGAGGAGCGCTCTCAGGAATCGTATACGGACGGAACCCGCGGGGCTATGATTATTATCCAGAAACAGTCCGGAGCAAACTCCGTTAATATTGCAAAGGAGGTACATAAAAGACTTCCTGAATTGCAAAAAACACTTCCATCCGATGTGAAATTAGGTGTTATTATGGACACATCGGATAATATTAATAATACGATTGATTCGCTGGCGGAAACGATCATGATTACGCTTATCATCGTAATGATCGTTGTGTTCGTATTTCTTGGGCGCTGGCGTGCGACGCTGATTATCGGTATTACGATTCCGGTGTCTCTTATCGGGGCGTTCATTTATTTGCTTGCTACGGGAAATACGCTGAACATCATTTCGTTGTCGTCACTTTCGCTTGCAATTGGTATGGTGGTGGACGACTCTATCGTGGTTCTGGAAAATATTACGACTCATATCAGTCGCGGAAGTAAGCCTAAAGAAGCAGCGATTTATGGAACAAAAGAGGTCTCTTTATCCGTAATTGCTTCCACTCTGACTATGCTTGCCGTATTTGTTCCATTAACGATGATTTCCGGTATGGCAGGTGTGCTTTTCCAACAATTGGGGGGTATTATCAGTATTATCATGGTTATATCGACTGTTGCAGCTTTAACGTTGATTCCGATGATGTCGTCGCAAATGTTGAAACTTGATAATAAGAAAGGAAAGTTATATACATTGTTCTTTACTCCGATTGAGAAAGTGCTGAATGCGTTGGATCATGGGTATGCACGTCTGTTAGGTTGGGCGGTACATCATCGTATGATGGTCATCGTGGTCGCCATATGCCTTTTCGGCGGAAGCTTGATGTTGTTGCCTACCATTAAAACCGAATTTTTTCCGACTCAGGATAACGGACGTATCTCTGTATCTATGGAGCTACCGGTTGGTATGCGTCAGGAGATAACACGGGATATTGCACATGAAGTGGCTCAGGAATTCAAAGAAAAATATCCTGAAATAAAAGTGCTTAATTATTCCCTCGGACAGGCAGGTTCGGATAATACATTTGCCAATCTGAGCGATAACGGAACTTATATGATAAGTTATAATATCAGCCTTATCAGCATGGAAGACCGTAAACGTTCGCTGACAGAAATTTGTGATTTGATGCGACTGGATCTGGCAAAATATACGGAGCTGAAAGATTATGAGGTTATAGCCGGGGGATCATCCGGGTCAATGGGGGGTGAAAGTAGTGTGGATATTGAAGTATACGGATATGATTTTGATGTGACCGATGTTGTCGCTGCCGAATTATCCGAGCGGATGAAGCAGTTACCGGAATGTTCGCAAACAAATATCAGTCGCGGAGATTATCAACCGGAACTTCATATTGAATTTGACCGTCAGAAACTGGCAATGAA
>JAITVS010000293.1 GCA_031285685.1 Tannerella sp. | reverse complement strand
ACCCGACTACGAAAAAACCGTTGCCCTGATGAAAACATTTTATCCCGAAATGAAAGGTGTCGTGCTGGACGTAGATGACAGCCAGTTGTCTCAGCTTGCGACAGAAACGTTTTTGCGGCAGGTAAAAAAATATAATCTGGACAGGGATCTGGACATTCAGATAAATAATCTGGATCAGAATATGGGCAGTTCGCTGATGTGGAGCGCCGTTTTCGTGAATCCGTATCCGCGGATAATGCCCGTATGGAGCCGCTTCTATGCAAGCCGTGCGCGCAATACGGAAGTTCCGTTTTTCTCTGTCGACAACAAAGGCCTGGGGCAGGGCTATTTAGGAGGATACATTGTGCCTGTTTACGATCAGGGCTATCAGGCGGCAGCCCGTGGTGTTGAAATACTGAGAGGAAAGAATGTGGAGGAATTGCCGGTTACGGCAAGTGTAAAAGCGCCTGTATTCGATTGGCAGCAACTGAAAAAGAGCGGTGTAGGCAAAGATAAATTGCCATCGGACAGTGTGTTGATCAATCAATCTCTTTTTGAAGAGTATGGCGACCGGTATATTCTTTTTGTAATAATGGGAGTCTTTGCCATTCTTTTTGTTTCGGCCGTGATATTCTTTTTATACAAGAAAGCGCAGATCATGAAAAGGAGAACCCTCGAAGAACTGGAAGAACACCGGCGGCGGCTCAAAATCGTGATATCGTCTATTCGGGAAGGAGTTGTTTCCGTGGACAGAGACATGAATGTGTTCACTATAAATCCGGCAGCCCTCTACTGGCTCCAGCTGGGCGGAGATGAAAACCGGTATAAGGGGAAGAATATTTTATCGATCATGGACCTGTCGGACGGAAAGGATGATAATCTTTTGCGTTCATTGATAGAAACGGTTTTTACGACGAACAATACAGTCGATTTCAGTATGTTCCAGATCCTGTCGAAAGCAAACAGCCACACGTCTCCCGTGGTAGGATCTATTTCCGCGATTTATCAGGGCAAGGAATTGTATGGGGCTGTGATCGTGTTTCACGATGTAACGGAAGAAATAGCGCAAAGGGAGTTTCTTGAATTAACGCTGGGAACCGGAGATGTCGTTTCCTGGCATTTGAATTATCCTGAACGGCTTATTACTTTCGACCCGTTATTCTTTACCTTGAATAATATAGAGGACGACGGAACGCATTCGTTTACGCTGGAACGTTTGGCGGAAATGATCCATCCGGACGACCGCCCCCGGTGGGAAGATGTAAACCGGAAATTTAAGGCAGGCGCTTTGAACACCATGTTGCTCGAAGTGCGCGTGGATACGGACGGAAAAGGATACCAGTGGTGGGAACTCCGTTATACGAGTATTTATGTGTATTCGGAAAAGGAAATACCCCACATCTTCGGACTGGTACGTAATGTGGAGCAGGAAAAGCAACGCTTGCTGGATATAGAGAAAGCCCGTGACAAGGCGCAGATGTCCGACCGCTTGAAAAGCGCTTTTCTGGCCAATATGAGCCATGAGATACGTACTCCGCTGAACGGTATTGTCGGATTTTCAAACGTACTGACTTCCGATGAAGAATTGGGAGTGGAAGACCGCCGGATCTTTATTGAAACGATACAGAATAACTGCAAGCTGTTGCTTGGTTTGATCAGTGATGTGCTGGATATCGCACAAATTGAAACGGGAGCGATGTCGTTTAAGGAAGAAATCTGCGATATCAATGAATTGATGAACCAGATACTGGTGACACAGCGGGTCATTATCCCGGAACATTTGGCTTTGATCGGGGATCTTCCGGAAAAAACATCTTATATCATTACGGATAAGTTGCGGCTTAACCAGGTTATTACGAATTTGATTAACAATGCGGTAAAATTTACCGAAAAAGGCTCCGTGACGGTCGGATATACCTGCGAAGATGATAAAATCTTACATTTCTTTGTAGAAGATACGGGAAAAGGTATACCGGAAGCGGATTTATTTAATATTTTTGAAAGATTTTTCAAGAAAGACGATTTTAAGCAGGGTGCAGGCTTGGGATTGTCGATCAGTAAGATGATAGTCGACAGATTTGGCGGAGATATAAATGTAACGTCAAAAGTCGGCGTGGGAAGCCGGTTTACGGTAACAATACCTTTAACGGAAGTATCC
Organism: Tannerella sp.; assembly: GCA_031285685.1. Lineage (GTDB taxonomy): Bacteria > Bacteroidota > Bacteroidia > Bacteroidales > Tannerellaceae > Tannerella. The sequence continues at coordinate 1,063 of JAITVS010000293.1, read as the reverse complement.
CCATCTTCATCGGATAAAGATCAAAATATATTAGCAAACAGTAACATTTATAAATTGTACAATATGAACACAGCAGCACAGGATGCTCCCATGCAAGACAGAGTTACGCTTTTGATAGCGGAAGATGAAGAAAGTAACTATCTATTATTGAAAACTATTTTGCAGAAGCATTGTAACTTGATTCGTGCCAAAACAGGTAAGGAAGCGATAGAGAAGTTTAACGGGCATGGAAGTGAAGTCGACCTGATCCTGTTAGATATCAAAATGCCGGAAATGACGGGTATTGAAGCGCTAAAGGAAATCCGGAAGATCAATTCGGATATTCCGGTAATCATGCAATCGGCTTATGTTTTCGACTCGGATATGGAGAGTGCGCGCCAGGCCGGAGCGTCCGACTTCATCACGAAGCCGATTAATCTGAAAGTACTGAAGGAGACATTGATGAAATATCTTCCGGTGTTGAAGTTTTAAACAGGCTCTAAAAGCACAAAAAGAAAATATTTACTTTTCCGGTACAGCCCGTTTTAAAAACCGGAAACCAATCCGGCAATAGAGGCATTTCTTGCTTTCGCAATACTCCCGCTTCAATTGGATAAGGGCTTGCGTATCTCCGGAATTCCGGGCCGGTATGCCCGCGTTTTCGAACGTCCGGATAATGCTGTTTTTCTCCGGTGGGATCGTTTCCAGCAAATGTATTGCCCGCTCACAGTAATCATCCCGGCGTTTTTGTTTTCCATAAGCGAAAAGAATGGGTATTACTGTATTTATAAGCAGGATATCGAGTGAATCTTCCCCGATTACTTTTTCTTTCAGGGGAGAGGCATAACGAAAATGATAATGGGTTTCCCAATATTCGGAGGGTGTTTGTTTCAGGTATCCTTTCATTTGACCGATAATATTGGATTCCAGTATAAGGGAAAAAAGAGAACCGTGCGCCGACCAGATAGCGGCTAATTGGGCCAATCGTTGATAAGGGAAATTACCGGGGCGTACACGGAGGTTTTTGAAAAGAGAAGAATCCAGCGGACGAAGGCCGTATTTTTGTTTCAGAAAATGAAATTCC